>NZ_JBQHVO010000089.1:0-14800 GCF_052064465.1 Niallia sp. HCP3S3_B10
AGAAAGCGTTAACAATAGAGATAGCAAACACACTGAAAAAGAGAGAAATTCCGACGATAAAAAATTTCTCCCACAAATACTTGACTCAAACTAATAGTAAACTCTACTTGACTTTTCACCTATAAAAATCATATAATATTCTTTGTGTAAAATAGCGCAGCATATGTATACACTTTTTATTCTATTTTGTTCCTCAGGAATCATTTCTGATGGTGTATTGTGTAACCCTTGGCTGCTAGGGCGAAGGTACAGGAAGACAAAATAAATAAGAAGACATGTTACATCTGTTTTTATTTTACCAAATAAAAACATGAAGGAGGAGTCAATTATGGCTCGTTATACAGGTCCAAGCTGGAAACTTTCTCGTCGTCTTGGTATTTCATTAAGTGGTACAGGTAAGGAGTTAGACAAACGTCCTTACGCTCCAGGACAACATGGTCCAAACCAACGTAAAAAATTATCAGAATACGGATTACAATTACAAGAAAAACAAAAACTTCGTCACATGTATGGTGTGAACGAACGTCAATTCCGTAATCTTTTTGATATCGCAGGCAAAATGACTGGTAAGCATGGTGAAAACTTCATGATCTTATTAGAAACTCGCCTAGATAACGTTGTTTACCGTTTAGGTTTAGCTCGTACACGTCGTCAAGCACGTCAATTAGTTAACCATGGTCACATCTTAGTTGATGGCAAGCGCGTTGATATCCCATCATACCGCGTTAAATCTGGTCAAACTATCACTTTACGTGAAAAATCTCGCAACCTTGAAGTTGTTAAAGAAGCAGTAGAAGTAAATAACTTCGTACCTGATTTCTTAACTTTCGATGCAGATAAATTAGAAGGTACATTCACTCGTTTACCAGAACGTTCTGAATTACCAGCTGAAATTAACGAAGCTCTTATCGTTGAGTTCTACTCTCGTTAATTAATATGCTTTGTAAATAGCATATTCAAAAACCCTAGAAACCTTGATATATCAATGGTTCTAGGGTTTTTTGTTTATTTTCTGCTTTGTAGAATAATGTATTCTCCCCCAACGATCTGGGGGAGGTTTTGGGGGGACGTTTTTAAAAAAAATAAAAACATTTGTGGACAGACGCTTAACTAAATTTAAAAATGTAGATTATCTAAAGGAGATCAGTAAAATGGAAAATGAAATTCTCGATAAATTCCTCAACTTATATAAAGGAACACCAGAAGAAGAATATGCATTGAAATTAGGTAATCAAATAAATGCAATGATACTTGAAATTCAAAATAACCATTCAAACTTGATTAAAAAATATTTCGATGCTTTTAATGAATCAAACGAGTACTATAAAAACGAGACCACTCAATTACATAAAGAATTAGCCAATTCAATTCCCAAAGATTTGTACGAAAAAGCAGTAGAAAATGAAAAACGGAGTCAAGAAATTATAAGCATCATAGACAATGAAATATATACTCGTATCAATCACTTTTTATACAAATCAGCAAATGCTGCTACTAAGGGTGAACCCACGGGCAACTATGAATTTGTTATTAAAGAATTAATAAGTTTACGGGATATGATTAAATATAGAAAGGAAAGTATTGAATATAAAAAAGAGAATTTAAGGGTGTATAAATAATTTTGTGTCAGTCTTTGACAATCATTTTTCTGCACTTTGTAAAGTTCTTATCTAATTCTCTATTGTAAGGGAATGGCAGAGTAAGGAGAATAATAATTTACAAAGTTATGGTAATTAAAATATAAAAAGCCAAATTTCTCAGTATTGTAATTGAGAAATTTGGCCTTAGTTACTTCATTAAAGCGCCCGATTGTGGGAAATCTTAATATAAAAGAAAGAATATTTCTTTATTGTGCTAATACTTCCTTGATATTTTTGACGTTATGTTCTGTTAATGCATTTATTGAAAATTTTTTGTCCTTAAAGGGTTTGTTATATCAAATGGAGAAATACTTACTAATCTGTATATATCTTTAGGTGGGATTATTATGAAACAAGATTATAACACAAAAAAAATTCAGTCGAATTATAGAAAGCAACAACAAGATAACGATTCGAAAAAAAATACTAAGGAGATAATTTTCACTGCTCTTATCCTTATCTTAATACTGCTTTTATTTCTTCTTTTAGACTATGATCCAGATCCGAATAAAGATGTTATCATTAAAGAGGTAGATATTAGTGAGGTAGAATTTAACGATAACTAGTGTCCATTAATCCCGATTAGTAGACATTTTTTGTTAATTCTAGTAAGTTTTTAAATAGACCTGTCCAAGTCCTATTGTGTTATATAAGTTACCCCTGTTATTTGAATTAGAAAAAATGCCTTACATCCAGTTGAAACAAAGCGCCCTTTAATTGAGTATATACAGGTTAGGTTAGTTCTTTGATATAGCTTGTAACATTTGCCAAGCAACAACTACCTTGAGGGTTATTCACATCACAACCACATCGGTTTTCCTTTATGTTCTCTCGAATATGTTCTACTGGATTAGGAGTAAGGCCTTTTTCTACGTATTCCTTTATTTTCTCTTTTGTCCAATCAAAACAATAACAAATTGGTGTAGTTACTGAGGCATCTTTTTGATGAACGACCACCTTTATGTCAGATAAAAGGTACTCTTTATTATTCGTATCAAAATAGACTACATCACAATCTTTGGTTGAACAAAAATAGTGATTTTCTTTAGCATTTAATGTTTCTAATGCAGATGGTTTAAGCATTGATTTTAATGTTATCAACTTTACATTTTTAGATCTATTTTTACAAGATGGACACTTTACAACATTTTCATTTTTAATTTCTTTAGTGTTATTACAACAATCTGACATCATTCTCCCACCTTATTATGATACATATTTTGTGCTATCTTTTCTAATTCATCAAAGTTTCAATAATAGGACATTCATGTAGAGATTTTTCATCAGGACAACAATCTTTTAAATTAATTAGCATGTGTTCGATTCTTTTTAAATCCTTAATTTTCTTTTGAACTTCATCAATTTTATGAACAACAAAATCATACATATCCTTACATCGTTCGTCGTCTTTATCAACAACTCCAAGTAGTTTATCGATCTCGGCTAAAGAAAAACCTAAATCTTGCATTCGTTTAATAAATTGTAGGCGATCCACAGACTCTTCTGGATACATCCTATATCCAGCTTTTGTCCGAGAAGGTTCCGAAAGGAGACCCAATCTTTCGTAATATCTTATAGTTTCTTTATTGACCCCACACCTTTCTGCAAGTTCACTAATGCGATAATTCATTTCATTCACCTCAGATAAATTATAAACCCTGTACCATAGTACAGGGTAAAGAGTAAAAGGTAATTTTGAAATTTTTAATTTGCTCAAACATAATCAACTAACTTTACTAATTATTATTTTTCTGTACATTCCATTCATCATTACATTTTTATCTTCGTTTATCATTAGATTTATACTATTTCTACGGTACAGATCTTCAAAATTCAATCCAATATCTGTTCCTAATACTTTTATTAGTGGTCTAAGAAGCTTTTTTGAAAAAGATAATTTATGTTCTTCAGATACGAATTTGTCAAAAATAATTATTTTGCCTCCTTTTCTTAAAACCCTCGTCATTTCTGTTAAACACTTATCTGCATCAGGCACTACAGAAAGAATTAGACTAGCAACTACATAATCAAATGTTTCATTATCAAACTCCATATTTTGAGCATCCATTTCTATGAATTTAATAGGTGAATTTTTAAATTTCGCACTTGCCTTTTTAAGCATATCAGGTGAAAAATCAATTGCCTTTATATCTAAATCAGATTGAGTTATTAACTCTAAATCAGCACCTGTTCCTACACCAACAAAAAGTACCTTTTGATTACTATGAAAGGGGATATCTAGAAATATTTGTCTGCGTGCATTTAAAAAAACACCCGAATTAAAAATCTTATCATAAATTGGAGACCAAATTTTATAAATCACTCGATTCCAAGAATTATTCATTATCTTCACTTCCGAATGACTGAATTTAAATATCCTTTAAGAGTATCCCTTTTTTAAAAACAAGAAGGGCGAAAAATCACATTGAAGCATCATACCTTTTCATTCAGTAAGAAATCATATAAAGGGATAATAAAACCATTATCCCTTTATATGAAACAGTATTTTATTCTTTAACTTTTAATAATCGTAAGCTGTTTAAAGTTACAAGCAATGTTGCCCCCATATCGGCAAATATAGCTATCCATAACGTTAACCAACCCGGTACAACTAAAAGTAAAGCAATAGCTTTAACTACTAGAGAGAAGGTAATATTTTGCTTAATGGTTCTCAATGCTTTTCGACTTAGTTTCATCGTAAACGGTAATTTACTTAAATCATCTGACATTAAAGCAATATCGGCTGTTTCAAGTGCTGTATCCGTTCCAGCTCCACCCATTGCAACCCCAACTGTTGATGCCGCAAGAGCTGGAGCATCATTTACTCCATCTCCAACCATCGCCACACTATGATACTTTTCGCGAAGTTGTTTAATATAGTTCAATTTATCTTCTGGAAGGAGATCGGCCTTAATATCAGATACACCAACCTCTTTACCAATTGCTTCTGCTGTACGTTGGTTATCACCAGTAAGCATAACAGTTTTTTCAATTCCTAGTTGATGAAGTTTTTGAATAACTTCTTTAGATGTTTTTCTTACTTGATCAGCCACAGCAATTAAACAGAGAATTGCGTTGACGGTTCCAAGAATCATGACCGTTTTTCCTTGTGTTTGTAGGGTTGAAATTTGTTCAGAAATGGTTTTATCTATACCATTTGGAAGAATTTCCTCAAACATACTAGGACTTCCTACATAATACATCTCGTCCTTAACTTTTGCTTTTATACCCTTACCAGTTATAGATTGAAAATCTTCAACAGATACTTCATTATAATTTAATCCGTTTGCTTCTGCTTTTTTCATAATTGCTGAAGCAAGTGGATGTTGTGATCCTTTTTCCAACGCTGCTGTGATGGTCAATAACTCATTTTCATTTCCGCCAAATGTTACGATTTCTGTTACTGCTGGAACCCCTTTTGTTAATGTTCCTGTTTTATCAAAAGCAATAACCTTCAATGCACCGGCTTCTTCTAGGTGGATTCCACCTTTGATTAAAACACCATTTCTTGCTGCGTTTCCTATTGCGGTCACAACAGAAACAGGCGTAGAAACAACTAATGCACAAGGACAACCAACGACTAGTACGGATAACCCTTGATATATCCATTCGCTCCAATCTCCGCCAAATAATGGTGGGACAATAGCGATTAAAAAGGCTAATACAACAATTGCCGGAGTATAATATTTGGCAAATTTATCAACAAATGCTTGAGAAGGAGCGCGTTCTGCCTGAGCTTCTTCTACTAAATGAATTATTTTCGAAAGAGTAGTATCTTCCACTAATTTAGTTACTTTTACTTCTAATAATCCTTCTTCGTTCAAAGTACCAGCGAATACTTCATCATCAATGGTCTTTGTCACCGGGACAGATTCACCTGTAATCGCAGCTTGGTTTAAGGTAGATGTCCCTTTTACAACGATTCCATCCATAGCCAACTTTTGACCCGGTTTCACGATCATAATGTCGCCTACTTGAATGTCATCAACGCTAATCATTAACTCTTGATTTCCACGTCGTATTAAAGCTTCCTTTGGAGCTATATCCATCAAGGACTCAATGGATTGACGAGCTTTGTCCATAGAATAGCGTTCTAAAGCTTCACTAATGGCAAAGAGAATAACAACTGTTGCTCCTTCTCCCCATTCACCAATTAATGCAGCCCCAATAATAGCGATTGTCATAAGAGTATTCATATCAAACTTAAATCTGCTTAGATTTTTAAAGCCTTTAATAAATAAGGAGTAGCCACCAATTAATATAGATGCCGCATATCCGATTGTTGGTACAATATGACCTTCTCCGAGTTGTTCTCCTAATAACCAACTAACGATTAATAATAGGGCTGAAATATACACTTTAACGTTTTCTTTTTGCTTCCAAAAAGGTTCACGTTCTACTTTTTGTGCTTTTTCATCTCGTAATTTTAAGTTATCAAAAGCTCCTGCTTTTTCAAGCGCTTCAACCGTTGTATTTCCTACAACTGTTATTTTAGCAGCACCAAAATTAACTTGTGCATCCAAAACGCCATCCAGACGTTTCACGTTCTCTTCGAACGTTTTTGAACAGTCTGCTCAGGTGAGTCCTTGAACTCTGTAAGTTTTAGCTTCTTGGTTGTTTATTTTAGCTTGTTCAGACATTGACTTTCATCTCCTTTTTATGAGTTAATGCAATAACCATTAACTGTCTAATATGTTCATCATCAAGCGAATAAAAGGCTAGTTTGCCTTCTTTTCGGTATTTTACAATCCCTTGTTTATGAAGGGTCCTTAAATGGTGAGATGTCGTTGCAACAGTAGCCCCAATGATATTAGCTACATCACACACACAAAGTTCATCATCTTGACATAATGCATAGGAAATTTTTGCCCTATTTTCATCTGCAAGTGCTTTAAATAATTGGGAAACACTAGATATATCTTCTTTTTGCATCTCACCTTGTATTCGTTTGACTTTTGCTTCGTCATAACAATAAATATCACAAGTATCTTTCTTACTCATTACTCATTATCCCTCCTTTTATTCAAGTGTATGTTTGAATATATTATATATTATTACCCTAACATTATTCAAATGATTATTTGAATAATGGATAAAAAATTAAATAACTCAATAAATTCCATATCCAAACCTACTTATATTAGCAAATGATCATAACGATCAAAACTGTTACATTATTTGAATAGATTTATCAAAGAAGTAAATAGTTCATTTTCTAGCATGATATATATTCCCAATCCTATAAATACAATTGGAATAATCCATCGCCCGTATTTCTCAAGTGTTTCAGAAACAAATCTGAATCTCGCAAGACGGTAACCCAGTAAACACCAAATTGCAACCATTATAAAGAATGTAACTACAGTAATAATTAATTGATTTGTTTCTAACGTTGAAAAAATCGGAACATAAATTCCAATATTGTCTCCACCATTAGCAAAAGTGATAAAGGCTACACTTAAATAAAACTTATTAAATTTGTTTAACCTAGAAAGAATATTATCATCATCATCATCTTCACCTTTGATGAACAGTCTAACTCCTAAATACATTGGAATTAGGCCAAGTAAACCAACCCATTGATCAGCAAGAAGTGTTATCCCAAAGGTTGCTAAAAGACTGATTAAAACTAGAAGTGCAAAACCTAGATATTGACCAATTACTATATCTCTTGAGTTAATACGTTTCGAAACCTTGTTAACCGTTTGACCATTACTTGTTTTAGATTGTGACCTTGCCATAGAGAATAACATCATCAAGACAAAAATATCATCAATATTGGTTACAATAAAAGCACCAAGAGCAGAGATGATTATTAAAATTAAATCCACCTGATTCAACCCCTTTATTTTTTATTAATAATTTAATACTCATTAACATTCAAATATTTATTTGAATGTTAAATTTCATTTTCTATTTTACGTTTACATAAACAAATAGTCAAATGGATATTTGAATAAAGAATAAATCGACATGAAATTAGCACTTTGAAACTAAAAAAGGATGATTACTTTTCTATTAGGTAATCATCCTTTTTGGTTATCCAACCATTATTTATTATGAACTGTTACTGTAAATACCATGTAACCCTCTGGACTGTCAGGATCATAAGAGTCGATTTTTATTGCTTCTTTCTGAGTATCCGGACCATCTATTCTGGGGATTTTTGGTATTGTTTATATCTAATTGGGAACGTTCCGTTAGGTTTGGTTTGGGTGTACAACAATTATCAGTCATAATTTCTCCTATATTTCACAATAACATTGTTAATTAACTTACTATGTATTATCAATAACTTTCTTTATAGGTGTTACTCAATTATATGGCCCGATTGTTTAGTAAGTCCATTTTATAAAATCTGTATAAACCGACTGCTTTGGCATTCCATCTTAAACCTTGTTCTCTAATGCCTTTCAAAAATTCATTTTTTGCCAATAAAAATTGTCTTTTATAATTTCCGTTTCCTTACGATATTTTAATTTTTTCCAAGTTGTACATTAATGACTAGAAATATCAAAATCCAAAAGTACACTATTTAAAGAACACTTTTTAATAAAAAGTAATGCACGAGTAATATACTTTGTCGAGTAAGATTGATCCGTCAAAGTATATTACTTGTGAAAAGTCTATTACTCACGTTATTGGCAATGTTTGGAGTGAGTTTTTTTGTGCTGACAATAATAGTGAAAAATAATACTCCAAAGGTGTTCTGTCAAACAAATATCATTCACCCTAAAGAAAGGAGAAAAAACAATGCTGGACAAAATTGTATTAAAGAAAAATGCAAGACAACGATTAGAACTTTCCAAAGTAGATCTAAAGCTATTGGAATTTCTAGAACAACAACGATTATTAACATTGCAGCAATTCTATCAAGCTGCAACATTTTTATTCGAAATGAAAATTAAAGAGTATAGCTTTAAAAATCGAATCCGGAAATATGAAGAATATCATCTAATTCGTAGCAGCCAATTTAACGAAGGTTTTAATGGAGAGCGTTTTAAATATCTTTGTATTGGTAGTAAAGCTATAGACTTACTAATAGAAAACAATTTATTAGTTAGCTCATATAACAAATCAAAGATTTATAAATTTAATCAAAAGCAAAATTTGTTACACTTCTTAGCCACACAACAAGCTGCAATCAATATATTATGCAATCTAAATTTTGAGGTAATCAAACACAAAAATCAGAAGAAAACAAAATATGTTTTTTTGTACAATGAAACATATTACTCTTTATCACCTTCACTTCTGCCATATACGGAGTGGATACCTAATTTTAATAATTTACACAAACAGAATAACGGAGCTTATCATGCAAAAATTGGTAGGTATATGACAGAAAATAAATCTAGAAGTAATATAATAGGGAAAACAATGACTTTTGTAAAACCAGATTGGATAATTGAGGTAAAATCTAATTATGCAAAGGATGCCTATATTAATATTGAAATGGATATGGGAACAGAACCAATCGAAACATTAATACAAAAAGTTTTTAAATATGCAAAATGGGCGGAAAAGAACCCCGAACAACTTCACATTATGGATATTGTTATTACAGATAATAGTTTTTCTAATCGTTCTCAATTTACGGATGGAATCAAAAGAGGTAAAAATATTATTAATCAATTTGCAGCTGATTCTGCTGTAAGTGACCGATTGAAACAATCTAATTTGAAGGTCATTATTCATCCGTTACTACAAAATGAAAATGCAGTCCACGATGTATTATGTAGATTTTAATAAATACTGTTCCTCGCAGTCATTCCCTTTGAATGACTCGCATACATAAGTTTTAAAAAATACCTCACAGAAAAGCTCCTCGTTACTATTAGTAGATACCATGACGAAACCTAGTTGCATCAATATATTCATCATCCCATACTTTCTATTTTTTCTCCTTTTTTCAATTCGTTACGATGAATGGTAACCATTATACAAAGTAATATACTTTTACGATCTTTATTCGCTCCAAAACTGCCTATCAGGAAATTGGTAACTAATAATAGATACCATGAAGAACATATGGAAACTCTGCATTTTATTAAATTGTATTTTTATTCTTCCATCTAGTATCTAATATTAGTTACTATTAATCGTTACTATATATTATTAGTTATACTTGAAACACTTGTTTAGGACATAAGTTTAAACTGTCATACAATTATCCACTTGGTAGCAAGTAATGATTACAAAAAAATGACTTCTGTTAGAACAACAGAAGCCATCTTTTTCATATCTTTAACCCTTCATTGCTACCACTTTTCAATAATGCTCATTAAACCTTTCGGAAATACTAGCCGATGATTTTCATCCAACATCAGCATTTCGTTTGTTTGAAAAATGTAAAATGCCTCTCCTTCTGTCATTGCCTCTTTATCGGCTTTATGCCGAACTCCAAAGATCGCCCTCGCTTCATCCAGTGACATTGCATCAATCACAGCAAATTCCTCATCTTTCTTTTCCGTTCTTCTTACTACATAATACGTTTCCATTTGATTCATTTGGACCCCTCCATTAATTTTTTATATAAAAAAACATCGCTAAGAATGCCAACGATTGTTCTCGTCACGCATCTTACCGATGATTTTTAACTGATACCTTGACCAAAAGGCCCTTCTATTAAATTAGTTCATAAAAGAAAAAGAAAATAAAATCTATCATACATTATTATTTTATCTTACGCATTACCCCTTTTTAAGCCGTTTCATTAAAAACAACAAATTTACTTATGAAAAGTCGATTGGGTCTGATCTATATCACATAAATTAAGAAGTTAATGAAAAAAGCCGCTACAATGCTTAGTGCATTTTCCAAAGTTATCACTGATGTTTTTATGCTGCGTGTTTCGTTACTTCCTTTAATACTTTAGTTGCTACCTCTTTTGTTGCTTCTGGATTTCTAGTCATGATGTATGTAATTCCACCTGCAAGTCCTACTAAAGTTACACCTGCAAATACTGAAACAATAATTGCTGGCTTGCCACCAAATCTAACCGTTTTGTTATTATGGTTATATTCGGCATAATCTTTTTCATTTTTGTTATTTTCCATTTTAATCATCACCCTTAGCTATTTGATTTAGTATTTCTTGTAAATTTGCTTTAATCCAGTATTAATTTACTTCCGCTCTAACAACGGGGATGATTGTCATAGTTGCAAATAAAGTTGTAACTGCTACTGGATTATTTCATTTTCAATTTATTGACTATTTTTTCATCCCACGATAAAACTGACCATGTGCGTCTACAGAACCCACCCTCTCCATTATCTTTTTGCCTAATTTGACCACCAACTTGCTTACCTAGTTCCGTTAAGGACCAATTGCCTTCTTCGCCATCGAGGAAGCCCTTGTCTTTCAAAAACAAATATACTTCTTTAACTGTAATTCCTATTTTTTCCAATTATTCCAACAGACATTCTCATAAAGTATTTACCTCAGTTAGTCTCTTTTTTTTGTTAATACGCCCTTTGCATGAAAAAATTTCTTTTCTCGTTTTTCTGCTGTTCCTTTGGCTTTTCTAACATAATGATAGCGCGTAATTTTAGGTTGTACAAGACTTACGCAAGGTATATAATTCATCTCGAATGGAGGTTCTCTATAACATGGATGACTTATTAAAAGAAAAGGAAACGTACTGGAAAATTAGATTAAAAAAGTGTATGGATGCAGGCAGATATACTCAAGCATCCTTTGCTGAAGCCCTAAACAATAAATATGGAACTAGTTATGGCCAAAAAGATGTCAGCCGATGGATGAATACAGGAGCCAAAAATAAAAATGGAGAAGTTGGCTTTCCAAAATTCGATACTATGCATCTAATTGCAGATTTCTTTAGTGTAGATGTTGGCTATCTCATTGGTGAAACTGATGAGACCTCGTTTTCAGTGGAGAAGGCGTGTTCTTATATGGGCTTGAATGGCGAAGCGATAAAAGCCATAAGAGAAATTACTCACCCTGAAAATGAAGCATCTTACATGAGGAAACATATGAGAGAGTCTTTTAACAAGTTTCTTTCAGCAGAGGGCTTTCCTAATTTTTTTGATAGGCTACATGATCTTCACCTTGCATCTATATTACCAAATCAAGAGAATCGCGTATTCGACACCCAAGATAGTGAAATAGACTACATCCGTGGTTTAGAGTTCAAAGGGAAAATTGCACGATATGAATTGAATGAAGCTCTGATACTACTAGTTAATGAATTATACTCTAACCAGCCACAAGTAGATTTGAACATAAAAGAATGAAAAATATAACTTATATTAGTATATTCAAAGGTTTCCAACACAACAAAATACCAAGTTATCTTGGATGAACTATGCTGGCATTTAATTAATCATATTGAACGTTGCCATTTTTGTTTTTTGTCTACACAATCGAATATTCAATTAATAAGGACATAAACCCTTATGGTTCTATGCCTCTTTATAGATTAGCTTATTAAGCTTCTATCCGTTTGTTTAAGCGGAATTCTTCACAAAATGCTCTGAAAAAGAGATTGTTTATTGCGCGTCATTTAGTCTACTACAAATACCTGAGTTCCTCCACAATCTGACCCGATTGTATAAAGCTTTTCATTTAACGTAAGATTCGAATCTAAAATGTAAAAAGGTCCACACAGTTTTGAACTGGGGGACCTAATTTTTTATGGTTCCTACCAAAAACCATAAAAATTTCCGGCCAGAGGCCGCTTCATGCAAATATATTATTCCAAACTAATCCATAAATATCAAGGATGATTTTACTTACTTACCTTATAATTCACCATTTATCAAAGCGAACACTCTCTATCTTACCCATTATTAATTCACGCTAGGCTGCCTAGCAGCTATTCAACTATTTTCTTCATAAACAGAGTAACTAAAATCAATATAATCCTCTAGATGAGCTTTTTCTTCAGAATGATTGATTCCCCATCCGTAACGTTGAAAGTCCTGACCACCGTCTATGAAAATTGCACCACACTTACATCGCTTAAAATCATTGCTATGTTTTGACTCGATGATGTCATTGCACTTTTTGCAGCGTACTTTGTTTATAAGTATTTTTTTCATTGGATCATCCCTTTCCGGTTTCTTGATATAGGATCCATCATTTTCAATTGTTTTTCTTGTTTACTCCATCTATCCGAACTATTAAATATCTAGTAAAATTATACTATAATCGTGTTCAATCGTGGATTGCGTTAATAGTTAGGAGGCAATTAAAATAAATTTAACCTACAATAAAACACTCGTAAAAAACAGTTTTGTTAATGATATTGATTTAGCAATCAACTCAAAAAGAAAAAAATACGCAGATTATCATAAATCAGTATTCCATATTCATACACCAGCTTCTCATGATTATAGATTATTTGAAAGTTTAACAGCTGAAAAATATACGGAAATGTCAAATGAAGATTTATTTAGCATAGCCATAAAGGAACACCTATTTCCTGAAAACAGCTTAACTTTTGAAGAAGCAATGGAAATTGCAAACCAAAATAAATATTTTGAAACATTAAAAGAATATTTAACATACTTATTAATGGCCAAAAAATTGGCGGATGAGAATGTAAAATTAGCTGTTATTACTGATCACAATACCATCTTAGGGTATGAAAAGCTCGTTCAGGCTATAAATATTATTAATAATTCTTTTTCTTATAAAATATATACAGATACTTTATTAGGTATTGAAATTTCCTGTGCTGATAAATGTCACGTTGTAGGTATATTTGATGCTAAGCAAGAGACAATTAATCTCCTAAACAATTGGATTTCTAGTAACATAATGGATTGTATATCAGGGACATACCAAACAAGCTTGAATGTCTTAACAAAAATAAATGAACTTGGCGGAATTGGCTATATTGCCCATATAAATAGTTCAGATATCTTTAAGCCGGACTTTCTAAGTGGTGGATACAAAGATCGTTTGTTTAATTCAATAGATAATAAATTATTAGGTGTGTCTTATTTAGATAAAATTCCGAGAGTGATAGAAAATTTAAAAAGATACACCAATGAGGATTATAATTTTGTATTAGATGAGGATTCACACAGTTTAGATGCGTTAGCAACTAAGCCCTTTTGGATTAAAGGACAAAAAGTCAACTTTACAATGTTAAAAAATGCAATCAGAGACTTCGAGATTTCAACCGAATATAAGGAACCTGAAAAACCAAATGTATTCATTAAAGGTATTGTGGTTGAAGAAGATGGATTTCTCTCAGGAATAAATGGAAACGGAAATTTTAGTATATCATTTTCTGAATCACTTAATTGTTTTATAGGCGGTAGAGGAACAGGAAAAAGTACTGTTTTAAATACCATCAATTTTGTCCTTTCTCAAAATGTTTACGACGAGAAAACTTTGGAAAATATTTGTAAACAAGGAAGGGTTTGTGTTGTTTGCTCATACAATAGTGAGGATTATTATATTATTTTCAATACTCCTAAAATGGATAAAAAGCAGTATACTTCTATCTTAGGGTATTTTAACAATGACCTTGACAATTATAAATATGACAAGAAATTTATCTTTGAACCTAAGAAAATAAAAGATATATCATTAGAAATGTATATTCAGCTCTTTAAAAAAACCATCATTCAAAACCAAGAGTATATTGAGGAAATAACAAAGAATAAGAAAAGTCTCCTTTCAAACTTTTTTTATAGAAGATATTCTGTGAATGAGTTGGTAAGAACCTCCAGCTCAGATGAAATTACTGATTTTATCCGAGAAATGATGTTCAAAAATGAAGTACTTTCCGACAAAAGGAGGGTTGGTAATATCACTACTATTAAAGGTTTAAAACAGAAATACAAAGAGTTACCAGCTATCTTAAAAGACAGGAAGATTACTGTATATAATACACTTGACAGTTTTAATGCTAACCATGTAAATCAATTAAAAATCACCTACTACCAAAAAAATATTAATGAGTTAATGCTTAACTGGGTTGAAATTTTAGAAGTAAAAATGGAAAATTCAGATAATTATTTTGAGAAATTCAACATAAAAATTGAAGATTTAATTGAATATTTATCTCTTTTAAGTGAAAAATCTGATCCTATGTATGAGTAAAATGTTTGTGGGAGAATAAATATCCTTTTTGTCTAGTTGGGGGACTCGTCCCCCAACTAGACAAAAAGGCCACCAAGCGA
>NZ_JBQHVO010000090.1:0-14647 GCF_052064465.1 Niallia sp. HCP3S3_B10
CTCGCTTGGTGGCCTTTTTGTCTAGTTGGAGGACGCGTCCCCCAACTAGACAAAAAGGATATTTATTCTCCCACAAACATTTTACTCATACGAAATTAGAACTTTAGTAAAAAAACAAATCCCGTAAAGTTCGCTTTACGGGAAGACAAGTAACCTTATTTATTTTGAAAGAATTTTAATTGATTCGTTAAGGTATTAAACATATCTTTATCTCCAGTATCTAATGCTTCATCGATTAATTGGAGAAGTTTTTCTTTTTGAAATTTTTCTATGCTACTTACCAAAAATTGTTCAGCAATCATTTTATCTTTTTCGGTTATTTGTAGCTTTTTCGGCATAAATGGATTTTCTACTAGTACAGCTGCGTATTGATGAACTTGATTTGATGCGTAAAAATTCAGCTGAATGTAAATATCTTCATCTCTATTTAGGCGAATATCATGAAAAGACTTTTCTGCATCTGTAGTCATTACATTTTCTTTATAAAACCTAAAAGGTACTTCATCTACACAATGCGTGGACATAATCAGCCCTCTTGGACATTTTTCTGCATTTTCAACAAAATGGACTTTTTCCATCAATTGATCATGACTCATTAAATAATTTAAAATCCAAACACATTCCCGTCTCTTCAATTGATAATGATTTAAAAACCAACGAATGAAGTCTTTTTTTTCATTGACAGATACAGGGGTTTTCATTTGTAATTCCCTCCTCTGCTTGCAACAAATTTTATTATCCAACCTGCTTTACCTGCATCGCTCCTAAGGAAATGACAACTAGAGTGGACCAACAAGCTTTTTGTTTGCCCTTTTCCCATAAATTTGATTTCGCTAAAAGAAAATCCTTTACGAAAGTCACCATGTGAAAAATACTTTTACCCTTTTTCAATTACTTAATTATTCGTTTTCTGTGAGGCGTTGCAAGATTTCAATATACTCTTCATTACTTGGGTCTGTTTGTAATAGCATATTAAAAATTTCGGCAGCATCCCTTCTTTTTCCTTCTTCTAAAAGAAAATATCCATAATCATATAGAAAATCTGGAAGTTCTTTAAAGAAAGTATATGCTAATTGATATTTGTTTAATGCCTCTGAATATTTTTCTATGCCATGAAATGCTTTGGCTGCATCCCAATGCAATTGCGGCTCTTCCATTTCTTGTTTATCCATCAGCTCAATTAACTCGATGACATCCTCAAATCGATCTTGAGTTAAGAATAATTTATTTAATAAAAGCACTGCATCTATAAACTCAGGATCTATTGCAAGTGCTTCTCTAAAATGTTCCTCGGCTTTTTGTTCATCACCACGTTTTAAAGCTAATTTGCCACCATATAAATATAAATCTTTATTAAACGCATCTTGCTTTATTCCTTCTAAAACTGTTTTGTATGCATCGTCAAGCATTTCTTCATGCTCATATGCTCTGGCCAAATACAAATAGAGGGAATGGTAGGATGAATCCAAAGCTTTTACCTCTTCAAAACGATTTATCGCAACCGTATATAGGCTCGCCTGCGAGGCAGTCAAAGCAAGATTAAATAACGTATTTATCTCTATTTTTTCTTCGAGTGCTTTTTCATAATAGCCAATTGCATCCTCAAAGGCTCCCCCCGCACTTAAGTTATCCGCAATCCTTCCGTTGATATTAACTCCAGCAATATTTTCCTGCATTGATAATACCTTTTGATAGGATTTTATCGCATCAGCAATTTTTCCTTGTTCCGAATATAATTCACCTAAGGCAAAGTCAATAATCACTTCATCTGGTAGGATTTTTTTTGCTTCCTTTAATTTCTGTTCACTAACCTCATACAACCCATCCATTTGATATAAGTCTGCAAGCAATAGTAAAGCTTGAGGAAAAGAGGGATCCTTCGGGTTAATTTTCTCTAAATAAGAAATCGCTATTTCCTCATTTCCCAATTCCATTTCCACTTCTGCAACTAGAACAAGTAATTCTCCTTCATCCGGATACCCTTCTAGTAGTACTAAAAATAGATTTTTGGCTTCTTCCAAAAAACCTAGCTGAAATAGTTCTTCGCCTAGCACAAATCTTTCTTCATTATTGCCCATTTTTAAAACATCTTGATAATATTTTAACGCTTTCTCTTGTTGTCCATCTTCTAATAAAGATATAATTTCATTAACTCTTTCCATATGATAATCCTCTCTAATCTCCTTCTATATTGTTAGGAAGGAAGGTACTTTTACTTCAAGTAATTCACCATAGCCTGGACGATAATACACCTTTGCCCCTGCTCGAATACATTTTCCTTTGTGTATAGTCATTTGTATTCTATCATAATGATAAAGAAACAAATCGTTTTCTTCAATATTTATGATTGATTCATCGTAAGCAACTAAATTATACGTTACTTCGCCACCTTGGTACACATTTCCTTTAAATGGATAAATCCCTATTTTGGCTAAATCAGAATAGTCGACTGGCATTCCTTCTTTTATTTCATGAGGAATAGATGGTATTTTAACATCTCTCATTAAACTTGACCATATATTTTGTGCCATTTTCTTTTCTTGTTCATCTTTTGCTAAAAATATCGGTACGAGTGGTGCATTATATGGAAATAAAGCCTCTTTTATCCATCCCCATGGAATTTGATATAAGGCTTTAATATCTTCAATCTCAATAAATAAAACTGGTACTTTTTCTCTTTTACACATTCGTACAAAACTAGGCGATAATAATGATAAAGGAATCTTTACGGCTGCAACATAATCTATTGCACAATTTAGTAATTGACTGTTTATTTTTTTTAATTGCAAAGCCAATTCTCTTTCTCTCTTTACTTCTATATAAAAGAGAAAGGTTGTACATCCCTTATTGATCAAGTTCTCTTCTATATACTTTTTTTGTTGTGTACTAGAGTTCATTTGCTTCACTTGGTTATCAAGCATAACTGTAGTGGGTGTCATTATATATGGAGAGCCATCCATTCGCATATATTGATAAGAGTGGAATTTATCTTTAAGTAATTCAATTCGATTATCCTCAATTAGGATAGATGTCTTCTTCAATCTTTGCCTTTTTAATAAATGTATATTTTCGATGATATATCGCATCCTAAATCACCACCTATTCTTTTAAGACAGGCTATGATTAAACAATAGCAAATATTCCATTTATCCACATTTTTAATAATTTTCTGTTCCAAAAAAAATCGTCGACAAACTTAGCGTGTTCATCGACGACCAATTATTAGTTAGACAATATATGAAGATGTTCGAAGAAAGCTGGATACGACACCGCAATAGCATTCACGTTTTCGAGAATCATTTCTCCTTCACAAATCTGTGAAGCAACTGCAAGCATCATTCCGATGCGATGATCTCCATGAGAATTTACTTTTGCTCCAGTCAGCTTCGTCCCACCTGTGATAATCATTCCATCATCAGTTGCTTGAATATCCGCACCTAATTTCTTTAGCTCCATTACTACAGTATCAATTCTATTAGTTTCCTTAACCTTCAATTCATGGGCATCTTTTATAACCGTAACTCCCTCTGCCTGTGTTGCTAACAATGCAATGATTGGGATTTCATCAATTAATTTCGGGATAATCTCCCCTTCGATAACTGTCCCCTTAAGCTTACTTGACATCACATTTATTGTTCCAGTCGGTTCAAAATCATCAGCAGCATCTATTTGAATATCCATGCTTGCTCCCATGTTTTGCAAAACGTCTATTATTCCTGTTCTTGTAGGATTAAGTCCCACATTTTTTAAAGTAATGCTACTGTTAGAGACAATACAACCAGCTACAAGGAAAAATGCCGCAGATGATATATCTCCTGGAACATGAATTTCTGTACCAAGAAGTTTCTGGCCACCTTCTACTTGAATTTCATTTTCGTGTCTACTAATTTTCCCGCCAAATCGTTGAATCATTCTCTCGGTGTGATCCCTAGTAGGTACTGGCTCAATCACCGTTGTGATTCCATCTGCATTAAGGCCGGCAAATAATATTGCTGATTTTACTTGTGCACTTGCTACAGGCAATCGATAGGTAATACTTTGTAGATTTCCACCACGTACGGATAAAGGAGTATACTTCCCTTCTTCTCTGCCATCAATTTTCGCACCCATTTCCCTTAAAGGGGTAACCACTCTTGTCATTGGTCGTTTGCCTATTGAAGAATCGCCAATTAACGTACTGTGAAAATGTAATCCTGCTAATATTCCCGTTAATAAGCGAATCGTTGTACCCGAATTCCCAACATCCAAAATATCTTTTGGTTCTTGTAATTCACTCATTCCTTTTCCATAGATAACGACCTTTTGGGTATCTTGTTCTATTAATACCCCTAATTTTCGAAAACAAGAGATTGTACTTAAACAATCCTCTCCTAATAGAAAATTTGTTACTGTTGTCATTCCATTTGCAATGGATCCAAACATGATCGAACGATGAGAAATCGATTTATCACCCGGAACTTCAATTTCACCTTTTAACCCATTCCTATTACTTCTTAATGTTAATAACTCCAATACATTCACCTTCGTTCTATCCAATCGTAGTATCATAATTAGAATAAGAAGCGATGCATTTCTGTGCTCTTATTCTATCTGCCTCTGTTTGAAAGCTGATTGCTAGTATTCCAAAAATCTCTTCCCGCGTTTCCATTATTCGAATATTTGTTATACTTATATTTTCTTTTGCTAAATAGCCAGTAATTTCGGAAATTACCCCTGGATAGTCAGGCACATCCACAAATAAATCATAAAAAGCTGGTATGGCACCTTTTTGGTCTTGAGGCAAACCGTCCCTTACTTTTTTTGCTCGTGAAAAATAGTCATATAACTCCTCTGCTCGTTCATGTTCAATCAGTGAAAGCACTTTATCCATTTCTTGTTTCCAGTCATTCATTAACAGAATTAATACGTTTTTATTATGTATTAATATGTCCCGCCACATGGAAGGACTGCTTGACGCAATCCTAGTAATATCTCGGAATCCACCTGCTGCTAACCTTGTAACAAGCTCATGTCTTTCACTAATGTGATCTGCCTGGTGCACTAACGATGCTGCAACTATATGTGGCATATGGCTAATGGCACCTGCCAATAAATCATGCTCCTCTGGAGAAATAATTAGAAACTTTGCATTTGTTCCTTGGAGCCATTTAAGTAACTCTTGAACCACTTGTTCCTTAATTCTTTCGTGAGGAGTTAGTAAATAAAAGGCATTTTCAAATAGAATAACTTTGGAAGCAGATACACCACTTTTATGGGATCCAGCCATCGGATGGCCCCCAATAAAAGTAATACCTTTGTCCAGTAACACTTGCGATTTATTTGTAACAACAGATTTTGTGCTTCCGACATCTGTAATTAGTACATGTTGTTCTAACGCTAATGTCGAAAGCAAATCGATGATTTTTTCTGTTTCTTTTACAGGTGTTGAAATAATAATGAGATCAGCAGTTTGTGCTCCTGCCTCAATCGTTGATGCTATTTCATCAATAACCCCTAGCATTTTGGCTAATTTTAAATTATCTCGGGAAATATCATATCCAAAAATAGTACTTTCTGGATGTTCTTTTTTTATACATAAAGCCAACGATCCACCTATAAGTCCTAAACCTATTATGAAGACGCGACCATTCATCCTATCACCGCCTTCTTTTCCCATCATTATTTCGCGACTTTCTGTTCAGCAAGAAACTCCGTCATGACTTGAATCAATCCTTCGTTCTCTTCTTTCGAACCAATTGTTATACGAACTGAGGTAGGGAAATTCAAAGGAACACCCGAACGAACTATATATCCTTTACTCATTAAATATTGGAACACTTCATTTCCATCGATTTTAAAATCAACTAAGAGAAAATTCGTTTGGGATGGAAAGTATGTTAAATTATTTTCTTCACAAAAACGGTATAATTGCTCTAATCCTTCTCTGTTTTTCCGTCTACAAGTTTCTACAAACTCCTGATCCTTTAATGCTTCTTCAGTCGCAATTTGCCCTAATGTATTAACGTTAAAAGGTTCTCTAATTGGATCTAAAGTGTTTAATAGAGTGGCATTTGCTACTCCATATCCAACACGGAAGCTTGCAAGACCATATATTTTTGAAAATGTTCGTAGCACAATAAGATTGCTGAATTTTCTTGTCAGAGAAATAGAATCATAATAATCATCCGCAACTACATATTCGAAATACGCTTCATCTAATACCACTAAGACATCTTCTGGTACCTTTTCTAAGAAAGAAACTAATTCATTTTCTGGAATATATGTACCAGTTGGATTATTAGGACTACATAACCACACTACACTAGTATTTTCATCTATTTCAGCAAGCATCGCAGGTAAATCATGCTCTGCTTTTTCTGTTAGGGGCACTTCTCTAACCTCTGCACCATCCACAATTGCATTATGCTTATATTGACCAAATGTATGACTAGCCATTACAGTATTTAATCCCGGTCTAAGTAGAGCTCTTGAAATCATTAATATAATTTCATCCGATCCATTACCAAGCACTAACTCTTCTGGTGTTACTTTTAGAAAATCAGCAAGCGCATAGCGTAAGTTTGTAGCATATCCATCTGGATATAAAGCATACGATCCATCTACTTTTTTCAATGCCTCTAAAACTTTCGGAGAGCTTCCAAAAGGGTTTTCGTTGGAGGCAAGTTTTACAATTCGGTCTAAATTAAATTGTTTTTTTACTTCTTCAATCGTTCTACCTGGTTGATAAGCTTTTAAACTTAAAAGCTGCTGTTTCCACTTCATTTTCTTTCACCCCAAAAAATATTTATTGTTTTGTTAAATCTGGTCTTAATTGAATTGCCTTTTCTAAATAAATATGTTGAATCTCATCCTGACAAAGTTCTGTATTCCAATGCATCATAATTCGAATACACTTCTCTAATGAATTGGGAACTGCTATTTCCTTCATACACATTACTGGAACAAATATCCAATCTTCTTGCATACGAATCACTTTTGCAGGAAAAGCTGCATTAATGTCATCCGTTACTGATAAAAATACAGAGGCAACATCGCTCGCTTTAATTTGATTGGAGTTTATCATTTCATTAAAAAGGCTTTCTGTAGCTGATAATATCTCTGCCTCTACATTATTTTCAACCGTAATAGCTCCCCTAACTCCTCTAATCATCTACTTCCCACCTTTAAATATAGCTAATTCTTCTCTAATTTCCGCTTCACCTATTTCTACTAAAACAGGTTTACCTATTTCTTTTAGTAAGACAAAACGGATTGTTCTATTAATCGATTTCTTATCTTGCTTCATTCGATTAATTAAATTGTTTATTTCTAAATCCACTGGAATATCACAGGTATAACCAAGTAATTGGAGCCACTTTATGTATTCCTCCATTGAAAAGGCTATATCATATTTCTTCTTGCTTAACCTTAATGCAAAAATCATTCCGATAACAACAGCTTCCCCATGCGTAAATTTACCATACCCCATCTCCGCTTCAATTGCATGCCCAAGCGTATGACCAAAATTCAAAAAAGCTCGTATATTTGATTCTCTTTCATCTTTCTCTACAATAGATCGTTTAACTAGAATTCCCTTTTCTAGTATTTCAGACCAATAAGCTATGTCTACTTTTGATAAGTTATTTATATTAGTAGTCAAATCTTGATAAAACTGTGAATCACTTATTAATGCATGCTTGATCACTTCACCAAACCCTGAACGTAGCTCCTGAATTGGCAGAGTAGACAAAAAAGTTGTATCATAAAAAACCGCTTCTGGCTGATTAAAAACACCAATCATATTTTTTCCAAGAGGATGATTTATCGCAACTTTTCCACCAACAGCACTATCATGAGCTAAAACAGTTGTAGGTATTTGAATAAAGGGAATACCTCTCATGAAGGATGCAGCTACATAGCCAGCTAAATCCCCAACTGCTCCACCACCTAATGCCAAAACTAGTGATTTTCTATCTAAATGTTGTTCTAGCATATAGGTGAGGCAAGCATAAAAAACATCGAATGATTTTGCCTTTTCCCCTGCAGGTACTGTATATGTTATAACAGGGAGAGTGGAAAGTTCTTTTTCTACTGTTGCTAAATGTAGCTTCTTTACGGATTCATCTGTAATAATCAATATTTTCGTTACGTCTTCAAATTTGCTTTGAATAAACGAATGTAGTTGTTTAATGACATGTTCCCCAATCCACACATCATATTGTTTCGACGAAGTTTGAATTGAAACAGTGGGCATTAGAATTCCCTCGCATGTTTGTTATGCTCTCTAATATTAGCAACAAGTCCTTCGAAACGATCAGAATAAAATTGATCAACGATAGCTGAAGCAAGCTCCCATGCAATAGCATGCTCTGCAACAACTGAAGCTGCTGGCACTGCACAACTATCACTGCGTTCAATACTTGCTGTAAACTCTTCTTTCGTATCAATATCAACACTCTTTAATGGTTTATAAAGTGTCGGAATCGGCTTCATAACCCCTCTAACAACAATTGGCATGCCATTTGTCATTCCACCTTCTAAACCACCTAAACGATTCGTTCTTCTAGAATATCCTGTTTCTTTATCCCAGATAATCTCATCATGGACTTCACTTCCTGGCTTTCTCGCCGCTTCAAAACCAATACCAATCTCGACACCCTTAAATGCATTAATACTCATTATGGCACTAGCAAGCTTCGCATCTAACTTTCTATCGTAATGAACATAGCTGCCGACGCCAATTGGCATACCTTCCACAACTACTTCTACTACGCCTCCAATAGAATCACCACTTGCTTTCGCTTCATCAATCGCCTTCATCATTTCAGCGCCTGCTTGTTCATCTAAACAACGGACAGGGGAATTCTCTGTTATTTCCCTAAGCTTCTCGATTGATGCATAATTCGTAACATTGGATTTCACTCCGCCTATTTCCACAACATGGGAAGCAATTTTAATCCCCAATAAAGAGAGCAGCTTTTTCGCAACTGCACCAGCTGCCACCCGAACGGTCGTTTCACGTGCGGACGAACGCTCTAATACGTTTCTCATATCTCGATGACCATATTTAATAGCACCGTTTAAATCAGCATGGCCTGGTCGTGGACGGCTAATTTTCCGCTTAATTTCATTTGCTTCTGCTTCATCGATTGGCTGTTGACCCATAATTTTAGTCCAATGTTTCCAATCATTATTTTCTACAATTAAAGAAACAGGTGAACCTAACGTATAACCATGTCTAATTCCACCACCGATTTCCACGGTATCTGTTTCTATTTGCATTCTTCTTCCTCGACCATGGCCTTTTTGTCTTCTAGCTAATTCTTCATTTATATCTTCCGCTAATAAAGGCATTCCAGCAGGAAGACCCTCTATAATAGTAATTAGTTTGGGACCATGCGATTCCCCAGATGTTAAGTATCTCATATATAAATCCTTTCTCCCTTCAACGCTTTAAAGTAATTATGTTTCAATATAACATACCTATCCAGTTATGAATAGAGAAAAACCTAAAAATCTTTGCAAAATCATCTAAATCTCTTGTAAATTCAAAGGATGACCATACAGTATTTATTTAAACAATGGCAAAACAACGGGATATTCTTGTCGTTGTTTTGCCATTGCTTATATTTTACGATAGAAGAAAGTATCTGCTGTTTCTAAGCCATACTTTGCGGGTGTAAAAATTTGTTCTGTACTACCGACAAAGAAAATCCCACCAGGTCTTAAGGCTTGAGCGAATTTGTGATAAAGCAAATCTTTTGCATCCTCTGTAAAGTATATTAAAACATTTCGACAAACGATTAAATCGAATGGGCCACCAAATGAATCCGCCAATAAATTCTGTTTTTTAAATGTGACGTTTTTTTTCACTTCGTCCATTATTTTATACATCGAGCCTTGCTGTTCAAAATACTTATTCTTTTGCGCCACTGGCACTTCATTTAATGCTCTCTCTAAATAAACGCCATTTTTTGCACGTTCCAATGCATTAGCATCAATATCTGTTGCAAGGATTTGAAAATCCTTTGCCTTCATTTCATTGGAAAGAAGCATTGATAATGTATATGGCTCTTCCCCTGTCGAGCAAGCAGCACTCCATACCTTCATCTGCGCTTTAGCTTTAAGGAGATCGGGCAATATATTTTTCTCTAAAACCTCCCACCGTTTATAATTACGATAAAATTCAGAAACATTAATTGTCATCCGATCTAATAACTCGTCCAATAAATTCTTATTCGTATGTATTGCTTTAAAATAATCTGCAAAAGAAGTAAAACCCCTTTTTTCATAAAGAGATGTCAACCTTCTTTTCATTTGTGCCTCTTTATATAAAGACAAATCTATTCCTGATAATCTATAGAAATTCTTAATAAAATCTTGAAAATCCTTCTCCATGTAATTTCCTCACAACCATCATAAAATCAACTTCTTTTTTAGTATATACGATTTTCCTCAAAAAGGGCCAAATTTTATTCCGATAATTCATATAATTAATCGAAATGTGGAGGCGCCTGTTTATCGTCGTACAAACTGGAGGGCTCTGACTGAGATAAAGGAAACACGGGGAACGCTAGTGAGCCGATGTTGACTTATCGTAGGGAAGTGACCGGAAGTTTGCTAGACGATAGGCGCTGCAGCTAGACAATCGAAATGTGGAGGGCACCCGGTTTGGGGCGTGTGGGATGGAGCGACCATTCCTGAGATAAAGGAAACACGATGAACGCTAGTGAATCGATGTTGACTTATCGTAGGGAATGGTCGTGAAGCCCATCAGCCCCTGGGTGCCCGGAACTAGACAATCGAAAAGCGGAAGCGCCTGTTTATCGTCGTACAAACTGGAGGGCTCTGACTGAGATAAAGGAAACACGGTGAACGCTACCTGATAATATCGTTTATCCACATATAAATAGCTGTCCTGATGAACAGGACAGCTATTATAACCAAAAGTTAGTAAACCCAATTATCTAATAATTTATGATACTCTACTAATTCTTCCTCATCGAAAAATAGGGATATTTCTCTTTGCGCACTTTCTTTTCCATCAGATCCATGAATTATATTTTTATGTTTTACTACTCCAAAATCGCCACGAATGGTACCTGGCAAAGCTTCTAGAGGGTCTGTTTTCCCCATCATTATTCTCGATTTTGCGATAACTTCCTCTCCTTGCCAAACCATTGCAAATACAGGACCAGAAGTGATAAAATCTACTAATTGTGTAAAAAACGGCTTACCTTTATGTTCTGCATAATGCTGTTCTGCTAAATCTTCCGAAATATGCATAAGCTTTGCTCCAACGAGTTGGAAACCTTTTTCTTCAAACCGGGCTATTATTTTCCCCATTAAATTTCTTTGTACACCATCTGGCTTTACCATTAGAAATGTTCTTTCCATAAGCTCACTCCTACCATATGTATTAGACTAGCAAAAATGGTTATTCATGAAAAGAACTTAACACAAAAATTCGAATTTTGCAAAAGAATCTTTAAACGCTTTCATATGTAATAGGTACTGTTACAATTGCTAAAATTTACGTTTACCCAAATATTTTGCTATATTAGCTAGTGCCGATTTGGCTTTTCCATTCGGCAAATCACGAATAGTTAAGAGGGCCTTATTTAAATACAGGTCACTTACTTGAAGAGAACGATCGATTGCATCTGTATTTTTAATGCTTGTAATAACCTCTGTTAATTCCTGTTTTGACATTGCTTCATGGACAGTGATTATTTTTTTGCGAACCTCTTCATTTTCCATTGCAAATAAAACAGGCAATGTAATATTTCCTTGAAGTAAATCCCCGCCTGCTGGCTTTCCTAATTCTTTTTCTGTCCCAACAAAATCTAGTACATCATCTATGATTTGATAAGACATACCAACATAGTACCCGAATTGATGCAACTTTTGCTGGAATTCTTCTTCAACATCCGAAACAATCGCACCTACTAAAGAACTTGCTGAAATTAATAAAGCCGTTTTTCTTTTTATTCTCCGAAAATAATCTCTAATATTTTGATCAAAACGATATTTGTCTTTTATTTGCTGAATTTCGCCGATACAGACTTCCACAATTGTATTAGCAAGTACTCTGTGGGCATCAGACTTATTAATATCACTCATAATTTCCATTGACCGAGCAAAAATGTAATCCCCTGTATACATCGCTACTTTATTATCCCATTTTGCTTTAATAGTAGGCTGACCTCTTCTTAAATCAGAATCATCTATTACATCATCATGAACTAATGATGCCATATGAATTAATTCCAATGAAACTGCTGCTTTTTTTATTTTATGGATATCATAATTTCCAAATTGCCCTGCAAGCAATACAAATATCGGACGTATTCTTTTTCCACCTGCTTGTAGTAAATGCAAGGAAGACTCACGTAATATAATAGAGTTTGCCTGTACGGTTTCTTCTAATTCTCTCTCAATTTTTTCAATATCCGAATTCAAAAATGAGTACATCATTTTTAATTTCACCAACTACTCACCCAACTTGTATCCATATTTTAAAATAATTATGTATTTCCTTGACATTATTTCTAGTTCTTTTTTCTTATAGTAGCCTTTAATATACTTTCCATTTTTGCTAAAACAGCGGCGAACCTTGTTAAACATTTTCTCCACTTCTATTTAGACTACTCCAGCTATTCCCATATCTAAATAAAATTTTTAAACAGCTAAAAAGCTTTTCTCCCTTACAGGACTTTCATCACTATTGAGATTATTACTTATAACCAAAATGAACTGCAGCAACACCGCCAAAATAAGCTTTATATCCTACTCTCTTTAATCCTGCTTCTTCAAACATCATAGCTAGTTCTTTCATACCTGGGAAATCTCGCGCTGATTCCTGTAGCCATGAATATTCCTTATAGCTTTTAGCAAAAAGTTTACCAAAAATCGGCATAATATATCTAAAATACATATAGTAGCCTTGTCTAAAAATTGGCATTGTTGGTTGCGATGTTTCTAAACAAACAACCATCCCTCCAGGCTTTACTACTCTTCTCATTTCTTTTAAAACAGTTAAGTAGTCTGGAACATTACGCAAACCAAAGCCGATTGTTACAAAATCAAAATGATTGTCTGCAAAGGGTAACTCCATGGCGTTGCCGTGAATTAGCTGTATATTTTTATACTCAGCTGTTTTTTGCTTTCCTATGCTTAGCATATTTTCACTGAAATCAAGACCAATCACTTCCCCGTTAGGGCCAACTTGCTCTGCTAGGCTAATTGTCCAATCAGCTGTTCCGCAGCATACATCCAAACATGCTGAACCTTTAGGCACATTCATTCGCTTCATCGTGTCTTTTCGCCATAATTTATGCTGCTGAAAGCTAATTAACGAATTCATTCTATCATAATTCCCATAAATCTTTTCAAATACATTATGTACCTTTTCTTCTTTAGACTGCTGCTCTTGCATTATTATTTACCCTTCCTCTACGTACAATTGTTGTTTGCTTAGTTTATTCAAAAATCGATAGGCGGTTTCTCTAAATTCTTCTTGCAATGCTGGAAGACTATTTAACAACTCTTCTACACGTAAACTTGCCTCTTTTATATATTTATCCATCATTGCATCTTTATTATTTTTAGTTATTGAATTTAATTTATTTTTATTCTCATACTTAAAAAAAGCATCTACTACCATTGAACTATTCGTTTGATCAAACAACTCTTTTTCTTTGCAAATTCGATGAAGAAACAAAAATTCTTCCACAAAAGCTTTCCATCCATCCATTTGATAGTAGTCGACTAGCTTTTGGATTAATGCTCCTTCAATATCTTTTAGACTTTTTATTAATTGCTCTATTCCCTTTGCGCTATGATGGTAGAAGAATATTTTATTCTCATTAATCACTTTAATGCCTTCTGCTAAAAACTTAAGCATTTTAAAGTCTTCTATTTCAGCTAATATTTTATAGTATTGCCCACTGTATAAATCCCCTGCTAATACCGTTAATTGTCTACTTCGTTCATTTCCCTTATGCATCTTATCATTTGTAACGAGCTCATGGGTATCAAGGGCAATCTGAATAAGTGTAATTGTTGTTGCATAGGTAATAATATCCTGTTTTTTTACATTTGCCTGTAATAAGACTGTTATTGTTAGTAAAAGCTTATGTTCATCCAAAATTGGATTTGGTATATGTTTTTGTAAATAATGATTGGAGGTTTTTTCAACTACTTTGATTTTTACACTCTCTATTAATTCTTGTATAGCCATAATATCACCCTTGTTCCCCATTTATTCCTCTTTCGCTATTATCTATTCATGCCAATCTCTAAAAACTGTCGAAATATTATTCTTTATTATATGTAAAGTTGTTGCTATGACCCGCAGCCTAAATACACTTCGCTTTCCATTGGTCGAGTGCCGAGCCGCTACCATAGGAGTCTACGTGTATTCAGATTTATTAGTTATTGAATTTATTGGTTTTTTCTATTGGAAACACACCAATCTTTTAGAAAACAGCACTAAACAGAACTTTTCCATTTCAATCACATATTTTATTTATTATATCACAAGAGAAAGTAAAGGGGTACAATAGCTACTTTGGAGATTGAGTCAAGTTTTTGTGGGAGTTTTTTTAGCTCCCTTTTTTATAAAGTAAAACCTCTAAGATTGTATCCGCTTTCTAATTGGTTTTGT
>NZ_JBQHVO010000091.1:0-14644 GCF_052064465.1 Niallia sp. HCP3S3_B10
TATAGCAAAACCTCCATTATGTGTAATCTCTAGGAGATTATCGCATATAAAAAAGCGTCAAACCATGTGGGTATAGTTTGACGCTTACTTTGATACATGCTTGCTCTTCTTTTTTGTCAATCCTAAATTTATCTTCAGCAGCCCCTAGATCACTAATCTCCTGTTTATTTTCCTTCTTCAACTCTTCCCTTTTGTCAGAACTGATTTTTGTAAACTGTTCCATTATCTTATTAGTAATATGGAAGTATTTCTTTGCTGGAGACCCCATAATTACCGTTTTAATGTAACCAGCTTCTTCTAAATCCTTGATAGCTTTTACTTGCTGCTTATAAGATAGAGCTGTCTCTTCTTGTATAGTTTCACTTGTTAGATAAAAGTACTTCTCTCCTTTGTATGTAGAGAGCATATTTTTACTTTCAAAGCTTTCGTAACTGGAGCATAGCTGACCAAATATAATTGCTCCATTTATGGATACCTCATGAGCTAGTTCTTTATTGAATATAACAAATGCATTGCCACCAATTATGGAAAATAAATTCATGTCCTTTGCTCCTTTTGACACAGAAAAAGAAACTTGCTAAAATTTAATTAGAAGTTAATCTTCTGCTTTTTTGTGTAGAGATGGTAGAGCCGCCAAACTCATTTGCCATCTCTTTTATTAACCCACCAAACCGAACATTTATTCGTAAAATACAAATTGGGATATGTCACCTAAATTTTTAATCCATATAACTTTGCTTGTGCTCCAGATCTTGTCCCCATATATTCACATATCTTTTAGTAGCGATAATATCCGTATGATCAAGTAAATAAGCATTCACATCTGAAAAAATCATCCCTATTAAACTAACTTCCCTCCACTATCCGAATAAAAAGGCGCTATTTTTGCACTTTTTATGCTATTCCTAATAATTACCCCTTCTTAACTGAACTGAAGTTATTCAAACCGACTTAACTCTGAGATTGCCAAACCTTTAAAATTGGTTCCTTTGTATCCGGAGAAACAGCCTTTTCTTTAAGATATCTATAGGTGGCCTTTAGATTTTGATACCAAATATCCATGCTTATTTGTTTCGTATAATTTGGTTCTTCCCCCCTGGATTCTGCAGCAACCTTAATATAAACATCTCGGTAAGAATATAGGGTGTCCAGAATAGTTTCCTCAGACAACTCGCAATAGCGAATACATGCTTGCAAATTTCCTTGTTCGATAGCCGGAGAAAGGCTGTCTATTTCCTCTTGCCTTCTAAGACGTTCATTCCAGTCTTGAGCTGGATCTTTTTCCTTTGGCTTTATGTTTTGCTCAAGATTATTCAGTCGGGATTTTAAACTCATTCAAAACCTCTCCTTTTGAAAAATTGAGAATAAAAATAAATAGTTTATTTCCTTGTAATGGTAAGGTAAGTAATTTGTTTTATTCCTCGTTTTCATAAATTTTTTCAAGCTTGTTTATTCTCTCCGCTAAATCCCCTAATTCCATTGATTTCAAAGCTGTATTGGATAATGTTGCTATTGTTTTCGCTTTATCTATAGTCATTTCTCCATCCTTAAGCAAAATATTAATTACCTTTGCTAGCATTCTTCTAATGTCTTGAGGCTTGTTAATTCTGATGTCTTTGGTAAAATGTTTATTCATCTTTTGGCTCCTTTTCTTGTAAACTAGAAATATTCTAATGCATCAAGGCTTTCGCTAATTTTAAGTTTACAAAACGTCATAAAAAAAACCATTTATAATCCCCATTTCCGACTCTTATTGTGATAAATGAGCTTGAATAGATCCAAATTTTTCATGAGGTAAAGAACCAGTAGATCACTAAGTAAAGTCATTTTATGCTATTTAATTTTTTCTCCTTTTTCTACATTCTCTTTTGTTTTTTCAATAGCTATAAAAACTTCTTCCTTTCTTTCTGGAAGTAGCTCTTTACGTAGCAAGCGACTAAAATTGCCTTCAGATAGTCCATATACATCTGCCACTTGCCATTGTTTTAATCCCGCCTCTTTAATTGCCATTCTAATATCTTCATTTTTTACCATTCTCTTATTCTCCTCTCTTGCCATTGTCATTATTGTCGTTGTATAATCATTTTAACGTAAATTTTTACCATAAAAAACAAAAAATCACATTTATATCGTAAAATAACGTAAATTTTTAAGGAGGAACTATTATTGAGCCTATCATTCTATTCCATTCATCAACCTGAACAAATTAACATGTATAACTCGTCTGTATTAAGTGAAACAGAGTTGGAATCCATCCTTCATGCTATATATGAAAGAGATTCTACACATGGAGAAAAGATGGTTTCAGACTTTAAAAGATTATTTCACCTTCAATTAACAAAAGGAAGAGCTGCTTCTGCAAATTATGACTTTTTTATAAACCATCAACTAGTAAATGCTAATAGCCCTTGTATCTTCTCCTTTCCAAAAGATTATACATTTACCTTAAAAGAACCCAAAGGCCTTGCTACTAAATTTGCTTCTCTAAAATCTGACAAAGAAATTCTTGAATTTGCAAAGGAATATGGATTACTAGGTGTTATAATGCCCTCTTTTAAAACAACGGATTATGGACCAACAGTATTTGAACCTATCTATTTTTGGAGATTTTATATTAACCAAATAAAAAAATTATTAAAGTTATATAACATGCTAAAGAAAAAGCATAAAAATCAAAACATTGATATTATTGGGGAACTTATAAAATATAAAGAAACCGATGGAAAAATTTCTTTCGAATGGGTAGAGGGCGGCGTAATTCCAATTAACTATGAAGAAAAGACTGATGATATAGATTATGAACTTTATGATCAAATAACAGGGGCATATATATTTACTACCTTGGTGAGGAATGGTTTAAAAGGAGCTATTGATGTAGACTTTTCCAATATTACTAGATCTGAAAAATCAGAAATCGGATTTCGTATGAAGGAATCATATAGTACAAATTATTTACTAGGAGCAATCTATTATGATTTATGGGAACTTATTAGTAATGATACAGAAATACTTGATTGTGAACATTGTGGCATCCCCTTTACAAAATCTGGTCGAAAAAAATACTGTAGTGATTCCTGTAAAACCCTAGCATATCTATCTAGAAAAGAAAACAAACAATAGCAATGTGATGATTCTCCAACAACTATCACTAAAAAGGTTCTTACTCATTAAATAACATCGCACTTCACAAGAATTCAAGCCTTACAACTCTAAGAGGATCACTCACAAAAACTAAATAACAATAATTTAGATAAGGCTCAACTTTTATCACACAATCCATCAGCCATTCTAAAAGAAATGAATTTGGAAAAACACACTATTATACTGCTAAACTTGTTTAACAATACATTCGAGAGGCAGGCTACAAGTTTCTCCATTTAAAAATTAAACGATCAGAGAACTTGAGAAACATGATGAATGGTTACTATCCTTATGATTGGAAACACAAATTATTTTGGGAGGACTTTTTATGGATAATACAAATAAATATCAGCAATTACCAGATGTCTTAGATGTAAGTGATATAAAAAACTTCCTCAATATTGGTAGAGTACAGGCTTATGAGTTAGTTAATTCTGGACAATTCCATGTAATTAGGCTGAACCGAAGAATTAAAGTGCCTAAATCCGCTTTTATAAAATGGTTTGAAGGCAAATAAATAGCCATAATGGAATTAATTGTATCGTCCATCCCTTTCCATTTTAGAATATACTTAATTTATCGGTAACTCTAAAAAAGGGATGGGCTTTACCTTGAAAGGAGTTAAACTACAAATGCCGGTTTATAAGGATAATAAAAGAGGCACATGGTATTGGATACTAAATTATAAAAATGAATATGGGAAAGAAAACAAAAAAAAGCACGAGGTTTTAAAACAAAAAAAGAAGCTACTGAAGAATTAAGAAAAATAGAAGTTGAAATAATTCAAGGAACCTATATAGAGCCATCCAAAGTACTTTTTAAAAATTATATGGAGGATTGGTTCTCGTTAAAGAAAATGTCGATTAGTAATCAAACCATTAAATTATATGAATATGGTTTAGCTAATCATATTCTGCCTTCCCTTGGCTCAATACCTTTATCCAATTTAAGACCTATCCACATTCAAAAGATGATCGCAGAAATGCATAAAAAGGAATTGGCTGGTTCTACAATCCGAAGAATCTTTAATATAGTAAATACTTGTCTAAATTATGCAGTCAAAGTTGGTGACGTGCCAAAGAATGTTGCCCAACAGATTGATAGACCAAAGGTGAGCAAAAAGGAATTAAACATTTGGGATATTGATCAAATTAAAAAATTCTTAAATGCTGCTAAGGAGGATCGTCTTTACTGCGCATTCTATTTAGCAATCATGACTGGTCTAAGACAAGGTGAGATTCTCGGACTACAATGGAAGTATATCGACTTTCATAATAGGACTTTATTTGTTAGACAAATCCTGGAACATGACGGAAAAAGGTTAAAAAAAGGCGCAAAAACTGATTCCAGTATTAGAACAATTGCTTTGTCCCCTTCTACCATTAAAGTTTTAAAGGATCATTATCAAAAAATGCAAAGGGAAAAAGAACAGTTTATAGGTGATAGTAATGCTGTATTTAATCATCATGACTTAGTTATTTGTTCCAATGTTGGCACACCGCTCAATCCTAGAAATCTTGTCAGAACTTTCAATAGACTGATTCAAGAAGCAGACCTGCCAAAAATTCGGTTTCATGATCTAAGGCATTCTCATGCTTCATTAATGATTTATCAAAATGAGCCAATCAAATTAATTGCTGAAAGAATGGGTCATTCCAAAATAACTACCACAATGGATACTTATGGTCATCTATTACCGAACATGCAAAGAAATGCCTCTGATAAATTGGATGATACGCTATTTGGGCCTTCAAAAGAGGGATAACTTTTTTGGATGCCATATGGATGCCACGAAGGTATTCATTAGAAAATGTACAAAGTAAAACAAAAACAAAAAAAGCCTCAATCCCTTTCTGGACAAGGAATTAAGACTCTTTTCTCTTGATGACCTGTGAGGGACTTGAACCCACGACCCCTTCCCTGTCAAGCAAGTGCTCTCCCACTGAGCTAACAAGTCATGGTATTAATATTTTCCTCTACCCCAATCATACCATGTCCTCTTCCCTTATTCTAGAAAAAAATAAAAAGTGACGGGCAAACCATCACTTTTACACCGTTATTAAACTCCTTCAAGTAGGTGCTCTAATTGGTTAGTAATCCTTGTTTGCGCATCTGCATCTAGTAGATAGTTTTGATTGACTTGCTTTGTAATTTGATTATCGGTAACATAGGCTCCTGTTAAGATATTGGTTGCACCTAAATTTGCTAACACAGGTTTCAATGCGTAATCTATTACTAATAAATGAGCATAGCTTCCTCCAAGCATTAAAGGAAGTATCGTTTTATTTCGAAGACTCTTTTGTGGCAATAGATCTAGAAATGTCTTAATGATGCCTGAATAAGAAGCCTGAAATACAGGTGATAGGACAATCACTCCATCACTTTGTTCTACGTTTTGTCTTGCTTCCTTAATTTCTTTATTCATAAAATCAGCGGTAATTAAGGCAGCGCTTGGCAATTCATGTACTTGTATGACGTGGACTTCAACCTTCTCTTTTTCTAAAAAGTCAGCAGTATATTGTAAGATACCTGTTAATCTTGAGTCTATTTTGTGTCCACCAGCTATGATGGTTACTTTCGTCATTGATGTCTCCCCTTTATAAAAATCTTCTATGTGAATAATAGTTTTTTTTCCTTGTGCAATTATTTTATCATGAATAACAGTTTATGTGCTTAAACCCTGTTTCTAAACAATTATGTTACATAAATCACTTTTCTTATCAAGAAAGTTCACATTTAAGACATATTCTTTTGAATGATTTGTGAATTGATTCACATTATTATTTTATTTTAATAAGTATTTGATATATTTAACTTGTAAATAATAAAAACGAAAAATAAGAAAAGGATGATTCTTATGTTTATCGGATTTTTAAGAGAAAATAAAATTGCAGCTGGCATTTTAACCATCATTCGTTTATTCCTTGGCTATTCTTGGTTTACTTCTGGATTTGGTAAACTTACTGGTGGGGGTTTTGATGCTTCTGGATTTTTAACAAATGCAGTTACTAACCCAGTCATGGGTCCAGATGGCGGAGCAGTCTATGGCTGGTACACTAGTTTTGTAGAAGGATTTGCATTACCGAATGTAGGTTTATTTAATGTTCTCGTTCCTATTGGAGAAACATTAGTCGGTCTTGGGTTAATTTTAGGTTGTTTCACAACTGCTGCAGCATTCTTTGGAGTATTAATGAATTTCTGTTTCTTGCTTGCTGGCACCATTTCTCATAACCCAACAGATATCTTATTGGGCATGATTATCATGATTGCTGGAGCAAATGCAGGATATTACGGTCTTGATCGCTGGGTACTGCCTTATGTTAGAAAAGCAATCTTTAAAAATGAAGATGATAACAAAGAATTGAATAAAAAACCTCGTTTGACATAAATGAAAGTGCACTTACTAAAATAGTAAGTGCCTTTCTTTTCTGTTCTATTCGCCATATAAAACCAGTTTATGCTGCTTTAAACTTCTTTGACAATCTATCACTCGTTGGTTTTTACTTCCTTTATAAAGGAGACTTAAATCTCTTTGTTCGATTAGAAACCGGCCATCAACTAAAACATCTAAATATATACTTAATTCCGCAAACTCTTCCTTAAATTCTGTCACTAGCTCTTCCCAGAGAAATCCTGTATAGCACCAAATATTTTTATTATTTTCTTTGCATTTTTTAGCTAATCGTATAAGTTCTCTTATTTGTAGCATTGGCTCTCCACCACTAAAGGTAATATCATTTAATGGATTTCGATTCAATTGACTCATCATTTCGTCAATTGACATCTCGATTCCTCCATCTATTCGCCAGCTCTCTGGATTATGACACCCTCTACAATAATGAGTACACCCCGCAAAAAAAATAGTAGTTCTTAATCCTGGACCATCGACAACACTATCTTCAACTATTGATAATACTCTCAACGATGTTTAACCCTTTCCCGCTCTTCTGCACGCTTAGCTGTATTCCAACGATCAAGTGATCCAACAAATAGCGATAGGTAAGTCTTTGGTTCCTCCTGTTGTCAGGTTTTCCTCCGTAAACAATCATTTCAGATTGAACTTTTCCCCCGCTCCACACCGTACGTGAACCTTTCAGCTCATACGGCGTTCCATCGTTTTCACATTCTATTTGTTTTAAACATTACTTACACACTTCGAAGAAGATATATTTCACTGTATATTCGTTTCTTTACCCAACGCTAAATTTCTTCTACAATACTTTCTACTTTGGCTATTAATCTTAATTTGTTCAGTTTTCTTAGCTGTTTCTCATTTAATCCCAATATCTTTAGATATTTATTAAGTGTCTCTTTTTTTGTTGCGTGAATTAGTTTATGCACTGTTTCTGAGACAATTAATAAATTCGAGTAGTTGTCACTGCCTCCATATTGTTTCGGAACCTTATGATGACAATGTATATCATGCGCTTCTAACAATTCATTTGTCACTGCACATTTTCCATATTGTGCAGCATACAATGATATTCTATTATCTGCGTATTCTATAGACTGACCCTTTACTGGATTTCGCATTAACCATCTTAGTACGCCCGTATCAAACTTTAAATTTTGATGTTTTAATGCTCTTCCTTCTTTTGTATATCTATTAATCTTTCGAGTTCTTGACATTGGGATTTTATTTGAAACAAAACCTATCGGAAGAATATAGTGATTTCTCAGATATCTTAATCTTCTAGATTTACCATACCATTTTAGAACACTTGACTTGTATATACTGCTATCTTTCATATTACCTTTTGGTTCTTTGCTTAAGCCTATTCTTGTTAGCCTATTCTTAAGCATATGACCTGTTCTCCATTCAATATTACGGCAATCTACTGATATATGTGTCGCTATACGATAATAATTATGAACACCCATTACTAATGCATTATATCTGCTTATTGCTTGATATTGTTTTTCTTTTTCTTGTGTGTTCTCAATTTTCTCGATTGCTTCTCTTATCTGTATTATGATTCTTTCCTTTGCCTTATCGCACATATAGGATTTAACAACCCATTTATTCTTTTTTGGGCTTAAGTGGACTTTTAGCTTATAACCAAGGAACTCTGAATATTTCTTACGAAGATTGACTATTTTCGATTTTTCTTTACATATGTCAAGTTTCAATCTTTCTTCTAGCCATTTCTTTGTTCCTTCAAAGGTTCTTATTGCTTCATTATAGCTTTTGCAAAAGATTTTAAAATCATCTGCATATCTTACTATAAATATTGGTTTTAACTTTGAGTCTTTTTTAAGCTTCGAATATTTTGCTGAGTTATCAACTGAACCATTTTTCCTTATATAAGGTTTGTATGGACTACGCATAGGAAAGCTTTCCCATTGTGATTCAATCCATTTATCTAGTTCATTTAATACTACATTTGCTAACAAAGGTGATAATATTCCACCTTGTGATGTTCCTTTTGTCGGATATATTACTTTTCCGTTTTCAAGTACCACAGGTGCTTTTAGCATTGCTTTAATTATTGATAACAACTTCTTATCTCTGACTCCTAGTGTCCAAAGTTGTTTTATTAATTTACTATGCCAAACATTATCAAAGAATCCTTTGATGTCCACATCTACCACGTAGTGCATGTTTGAATTTTGCATTAATTGCATAACTCTTGCTATTGCATTTTCAGCAGAACGGTCAGGTCTGAAACCATAGGAGTGATAATAAAATTTAGCTTCAACTATTGGTTCTATTACTTGCTTTATACATTGCTGTACAATGCGGTCAATAATGGTTGGTATTCCTAAAGGTCTTTTCTTACCATCCCTTTTTGGTATTTCTACCCTTCTTACTGTATTTGGTCGGTAATTACTGAACTTTCTATTGATTAATTTTAAGTAGTCTTCTTCATTTAGCTTTGATAAGTCATCAATTGTTCTCCCATCTATTCCTGGAGTATTGCTTCCGTCATTCTTCTTTATATTTCTATATGCCAACATTATGTTCTCAGGTGTTGTTATCAACTCAATTAAACTGTTGAAATTTTTTCCTTTTGTGCTATCTTCATATAATCTATCAAATGTTGTTTGCATATCGTAATATTCCGAGTGACGTATTTGACTTATCTTCGGTAACTTCTTTTTCAGTGTTTTATTCTGCTTCGAAGTCAACACAGGCATCCCTCCTTTATTGGATGGATTTTCTTTGTCATACTCGAAGCTGTGTTTATAATGTTTTCAATTTAAAATGTAAATACGACTTGAGGCTATCCCTCCATGGATTATTATCTCCACTTCAACGGTACTATGCCTCTGCTCTCACCAAGATTAAAGATAGTTATATCCTTATGAATTTCCTATCTAACGCTTCACTAGCCTACAACTGCCTCAACGTTCTTGGCTTTCCACGTTCCAACAATCCTATCATTTAAGTTCCTTAGGTGCTTCCTTTGAGCCTGATTGCTTGACATCGCCTTTAACGATGTAAGGATTTTCGTGGTTACCGTGCTACTCATCCTCACAATCTCCAATTACCATGGAGCCATACATTTCTGTATGGTATCACTAAGACCCTTTCATTCGGAAGTTCGTCAGTACCTTTCTTATGAAGCTTGTACATTCTCACCATAGAACTTGACACCCGACCTATTATTTACAACCTCCACCTCTGGAGATATTTCCTCATCAAACTTATATTGTTTATGTTAGGGTAAACTTCAGTCGACTTCACCGAGCTTCTGACCAATCATTTGTTGTACGATTCTTAGCCAGTCGGAGTATCAGTGGGGACATTTCAGGGCGTTACTCCATCATTCTATCCCTTAGATTGTCAGTTCTCCAAAGTTTGTCTCATTACTTAATGTAATAATTCAACTTCGTGCTTAACCTTTTCAGTTAAGAACGTGTCACACGATATCCAGTAATTCTTCGTATCCGTTCAATCTTTGTCTCTTCCTTTTCTCCACACTTAGGACATTCGTTATCAATAATCCCTTTATAGCCACAGCTTATGCAGCGATCCACTGGATGATTAATACTTCCATAGCCAATCCCTGATTCTTTCATTGTCCGGACGATTTTCTCCATCGCCTCCATATTTTTACTAGCATCACCATCTAGTTCGACATATGTTATATGACCCGCATTCGTTAAAGAATGAAATGGTGCTTCCCGTTTAATTTTTTCATAAATAGATATTGGATAGTAGACGGGGATATGAAAACTATTAGTAAAATAATCTCTATCCGTCACTCCTCTAATAATTCCAAACTTCTTTCTAGTTGCCCGTAATGCTTTTCCCGCAAAGGATTCCGCAGGTGTTGCAAGCAGTGAATAGTTCAGCTGATATTTTTCCATTGCTTGATCCGCTTTTTGGCGCATAAACTGAACAATGCGCAAACCAAGCTCATACGCCTTTTCGCTTTCTCCATGGTGAAAACCAAGCAAAGAAACTAAACACTCTGCTAAACCAACAAACCCAATCGATAATGTTCCTTGCTTTAAAAGTTCATCTAGTTGAGCATCCATCTGTAGCTCTTCTCCACCTTGCCAAACTCCTTGTCCATATAAAAATTTAAAATTTGCTACTTTTTTCTTTCCTTGGTAATGATATCTTTCTAGCAGTTGTTCAATAACCAAGTCTATCGTTTCATTCAATTTATAAAAAAACGATTCTATTGTATTGGACTCTAAGCCAAGCAAAGGGAGATTAATACTTGTGAAAGATAAATTCCCTCTTCCAATTGTTTGTTCCCTTCCATGGATATTTCCCATTACTCTTGTTCGGCATCCCATTGTTGCAACTTCTGAATGAGGAGTACCGTCATAATACGCTAAATTAAATGGCGCATCGATAAAAACAAAGTTAGGAAATAATCTTTTACTTGTTGTCTCAATTGCTAAACGAAATAAATCATAGTTTGGATTTTCTTTTTGATAATTTATTCCATCCTTCACTTTAAATACGATGATAGGAAAAATTGCCGTTTCGCCAGCACCAAGACCTGCTTGTGTTGCGAGTAGCAAGTTCTTTGTTAACATTCTTCCTTCCCTCGATAGATCTGTCCCTAAATTTACTGAAACAAATGGAGTCTGCCCCCCACCTCTTGAATAGTGATAGGTAACATTTTGAAGTTATCACCATGTTTTCCCCCACTCTACACCGTACGTGAACCTTTCAGCTCATACGGCGTGCCATCGAAATAGTAAAATCAAAAATTTACTAAAAGGTAATGTTGTAATTTCCCACTAGCTTTCGGAGTTCGTTAATCTTTTTCATTTCCTCCTCCTGAAGGCTATATCTCTTAATGAGACGCTTCTGTGTCCTGTCATTATTAGTGTGTACTAGCAAGTGTATATTGGTAAGGAGATATACTAGGTTACTGTATTCATCCGTTCCACCTTTTTGTCTTGGTATTTTATGATGACATTCCATATCATTGATTGTTAGTTCTAATCCTGTAACAAAACATCTACCGTGTTGAGCAGAATATAGCGAAATTCGGTTATCATTATATTCAATACTCCGATAGACTATAGGATTTTCCATAATATGTTTAAGAACGAATTGATTAACATTGATTAATTTATCATGAACAAGCTTTCTACCTTCATCTGTATAATTGGAAATTCTGCTATTAAATAAGGTTGGTCGCCTGAACTTGATACCTGAGATTGGATATAATGCAATTTTATGCATAAAGTATTGTTTTCGATGAGCATATTGACCATAGTGCTTTTTGTATGTTTCAGAAAAATGCCCTCGATGTGAAACACATTTTTTCCATCTCTGTTTTAATCTGTATAACGTATCGTTCTCAATGTCACTGAAGTCCCTGTTAACGTTGGTTGCAATACTGTAGTAGTTGTGCACCCCAATAATAAGTGAGTTTAGCTTATACACTTCTTTTGGAGTGTTGCTATTTTCTATTTCGTCTATTTTCTTACGTATCTCTGATTTAATTCGAATTTTCTCTTCGTCAACCATATGTGATTTGATAACGTAACGTTTTTTCTTCCTTTGTACTTTAATCTTAATGCCAAGGAACTCTGTATAGTTTTTCTTAAGATTTACAATACTTGATTTCCTTTCGTTAACTTCTAAGTTTAACCTTTCCTTAAGCCAGTTGATAGTTGCAATATAAAGCTTTTTGGCATTTTCATAGCTATTAGTTAGGATTCGGAAGTCATCTGCATATCGGACGAAAAAGCACTGTTTTAATTTGGTTCCGTTTCTAAGTGCATTCAATTTATTTGAATTATTTTTGTAAGGTAAATTTTTAAAGTTCCCCTTACCATTTCCTCCACAGCGCTGTTTTGCAGGAAATTCAATCCATTGTGAAGCAATCCACCAGTCAAGCTCATTTAGTACAATGTTTGACAGAAGTGGGGAGAGGATTCCTCCCTGAGGTACACCTTTTGATGATTTTCCCTCATTTTTCATTTCTGCTTTTAACATTTTACTAATTATTGAGATTAACTTTTTGTCTTGAATGCCTAAGCTCCAAATTTGTTTTAGAAGTTTTCCGTGATTAACATTATCGAAAAATCCTTTAATATCGACATCTACAGAGTATAAACATTTGGAGGAGTGAACATAGCTGTAAAATTTTGCAATTGCGTGTTGAGTACTCCTATTTGGTCTGAAACCATAGCTTTCATTAAAGAATTTAGCTTCACAGATAGGTTCCAAGACTTGTTTTATACATTGTTGGATAAGCCTGTCTTCAATTGTCGGAATTCCTAAAGGACGTAAATCCCCATTTGGTTTAGGAATCAATTTCCTTTTTACTGTTTGTGGTTGATAGTTGTTAAGCCTTCTTCTAACGTAAGAGATGACGTCGTTAACATTTTCCACACCAATATCTAAGATAGTTCGTCTGTTCGTACCACTAGTTTTACTCCCTCTATTTTTCTTAATGTTTCTGTATGCTAGTTTGATATTTTCCTCGCTAATAATAATTTCATAGAGGTTTTTGAACACATTGCCTTCATTAGATTCGAGATATAGCTGGTCATAGACTTCCTGAATATTGTAATATTCATTGTACCGTAGACTTTTCTTCTTTTTAGCCATAGTCATAAGTCGGTGTTACCACCTCTCTTAGTCATACTCGAACCTTATGATTATTACAAAAGAACCATGATTTTACTATTTCGACTAGAGGCTATCCCTCCACCATGTTTCCATGGCTTCAAAGGTACTGTGCCTCCGCTCTCACTCGGATTTAATACGTTATAACAAATTGCTTTTGAACCGTATTTACGCCTCATTGGTGGTTAATCCTCTGCGTTCCGAGCTTTCCCCGTTCCGATATTCTTATCCTTTCATATACCCTTAGGTTCCATCTATGAGCCTGCTTGAACGTCATCACCTTTAATGATGAAGGGTGTTTCATAATGCACCATTTTACTAAACCCCTCAAGCACCTAACAATGTAGGCATATGCATTTCTACATATCACACTATAGACTCTTTAGGTCAATGGTTCGTCGGTGGTTTGCCAACCACATTCTAACCATAGGTATTTTATGGACTCCCGGCATATAGGCTACGCTATTCACCTCTGAATAGGTTTCGAATCAAAAAGATTTTCGGTTGCTCTCTGCCGACTTCACCGAGCTTCGTACCATCAAATGTTAACCCATTATCAGGCACGTCGGAGTATCAGAGGAAGCATTTCAAGGCGTTACCCTATCATTCTACTTCTCAGAATATCAGTTCTAACAATAAAAAATTGTTGTACCAGCTTTTCACTAGTAAACGGGTCACACATGCATCGAGTTACAATTATGTATAAATGCCTCACAAGCTTGGTAAGTTTCTCTTTCTGTCCATTTCCAAGCACTACGTTCCAACTCTTCACTGTCATCTATTAAGTCACTTAAACGAAGCTTATTTTGGCAGTATGTTTTATATACATATGGTGCTAGATCATAGTCTAACATTGGGATAGATTGTCCCCCGTGTTGCTGATTTTGGTTAGCTTGTAAAATGATGGATGTAAGCGCCATTGCACTCATAATAGATTTTGGCTCTCTCATAAATCCATGACCAGTATTAAACCCATTTTTTAAGAGTTTAGCTAATGGGATTTGACAGCAAGTTGTCGTACCAGAAGAAAAAAAATCAAGATCATGAATATGAATATATCCTTCTTGATGTGCCTCTCTCACCTCTTTCTTTAACAAATGCTCCATTGTATAATACTTGGAAGCAGTAGCAGCAAATTGCATCATATGACTCATCGGTGACATCCCATCAATATTTGCATTTTCTTGGATAAAGTCTTGATTATTGTTTTTCATTATTTCATCAAACTCACTTACTAATTGGACATTCTTGCCCATCTAACTCACTCCATTCATAAAGGAATCTTTACCCATTATAATGGCATTTCTTTTAATAAATCTATATATTGTGTTAAATTCACAAAATATACACAATATATAGATTAACCTGAAATATTCATAGCACTTTAAAAGATGCACGTTTTTCTAAAATGCAGGTGAGAGTTTTCTATCTTTTTATAAGATTGAACATTTT
>NZ_JBQHVO010000092.1:0-12439 GCF_052064465.1 Niallia sp. HCP3S3_B10
AGATGTATCTAAAGTCCAGCGGACAAAGATTCATAGAATCCGAGGAAGGAACAGAAATATTTGAGGAATTGCTCCAACAAACGAATATCCAACACCTTGTCATGACTGGAAATAAGGAGAGAATATACAAGTTTCTCGGATTAGTAGAGAAATCAGAAGTAGTAGTAAAGGAAATAGAAAAGACAGAAGGTATGGTTCCTCCTGTAAAAAGTAGCAGATTGGAAATGAAAGATTGGACCATTGAGCAATGTGTTCTATGGGAATTAAAGGATGCCGTCAATCAGATGCTTAAAATACCTAAAGAGAAGTTAGATGTAAAGGAAAACCTTGCAGATTTCGGTTTTGACTCCATAAGTCTAGGTGAATTTGCCAGAGTATTGAGTGATCGTTATGAGATTAATATAACACCTGATTTATTTTTTAGTTATCCAACAATGGACAGATTAAGTAATTACTTAATCGAACGTTATGCTGATGAAATGAAACAATTATATCAAGAGGGTGAGGAAGTTTCTCTTGCGAAAGCAGAGGTTGCTGTAACCATAGGTGAAGATATAAAAAGTAAGGGAAGAAAGATAAGAAGCGACCATTTTGGTAGAACATCTTCTTATGCTAGAACAGAGGAGCCTGTAGCAATTATCGGGATGAGTGGAAGATTCCCAGAGGCCCGAAGTGTGGAGGAACTATGGTCCATACTGGTTGACGGAAGAGAAGTTATACAAGAAGCGCCGCAAGAACGTACTGAATGGTCTGAGGATGATAGAAAAGATAAAAAATTTGGGGTTGTGCCTGGAATGGCAGAATTTGATCCTTTATTTTTTGAAATAGCACCTCGTGAGGCGGATTATATGGATCCAAGACAACGGTTATTACTTCAGGAAACATGGAAAGCACTAGAGGATGCAGGCTATGGATCTAAGTCATTTGAAAATGAGAAGGTGGGCATGTTTGTAGGAATAGAGGATGGAGACTACAAATCCTTGGTTGATGGTGAGGGAAGGATTACCTCCAATCACAACGCAATACTTGCAGCTCGACTTTCCTATTTCTTAAACTTAGGCGGACCAAATATGGCTATCAATACAGCATGTTCCTCGAGTCTAGTAGCTGTACATCAAGCATGTCAGAGTCTTCGGAATGGAGAATGTGATACTGCCATTGTTGCAGGCGCCAATCTTATGATTACTTCTGAAAGTTACAATGGTATGTATAAAGCAGGAATGCTGTCAGAAGATGGAAAGTGCTATGCCTTTGACAAACGGGCAAACGGAATGGTACCAGCTGAGGCGATTGGTGTCGTCGTATTAAAAAGACTATCGAAAGCAGAAGTAGACCGGAATCCTATCTACGCAACTATTATGGGAAGTGGAATCAACTATGATGGGAAGACGAACGGAATAACGGCTCCAAGTGGAAGTTCACAAAGTAGGCTCATAAAAGAAGTGTATGATCGCTTTAAAATTAATCCACAACATATGGAATATATTGTTTCTCATGGGACGGGAACAAAGCTTGGGGATCCTGTAGAAATAAATGCACTGGCAGAGGCGTTTAAAGATTTTACAATAGAAAGCAATTGTTGTGCACTGACATCTGTCAAGCCGAATATCGGGCATACCCTTGCGGCCTCAGGAATAGTAAGCCTTATTAGCCTTGTTATGGCTTTAAAGTACGAAACGATTCCCGCAAGTATTAATTGTGAGCAACTAAATGATTATATTCACTGGGAAAATAGTCCGTTTTATGTTAATAGAGCGAATAGAGAATGGAAGGATAGAGATGGAAAGAAACGACTTAGTGCTGTTAGTTCTTTCGGTATGAGTGGTACAAATGCCCATGTCGTGGTACAGAGTTATGTTTCTAACAGAAAAGAAAGAAAGTATCCGACTGATTCAAAAGAAGTACCATACTATTTACTTGCATTATCAGCAAAGAAACCGGAATCATTACACCAGAAAATTCATGACTTAAAAGTGATGTTTGAGCAAAATCAGGATATGAAGCCATCAGAATTAGCGAATATAAGCTATACATTGATGGAGGGAAGACAACATTTTCGTTATCGCTTTGCTGTAGTAGTAAGGAATGTAGAGGAGGCCATTCGAGTATTTAGAAATATGGGCGATGATGGAAATCTACCGAACTTGTTTAAGGGATCGGTAGACAGGCATTTTACCGCTCAAGCAGCTATGTCTAAATCTGTGAAGGAATTAATAGAGCGGTGTCAAGAAGTAGAAGGGAATCCTAAAATGTATAAAGAAAATCTTTATGCATTGGCTGAATATTACTGCTTGGGGTATGACGTGTCATGTGAAGTGCTTTTAGGTAATGTAGAACTAAGGAAAGTTAGCCTACCTACTTATCCATTTGTGCGGGAAGAATATTGGAAATCCAATAAACAAAAAGTACAGTTAAGTACTGTAAATACTGGGGTGATACATCCTCTCTTGCATCAAAATACATCTAATTTTTATGAGCAGTGCTACAGTTCAGTCTTTTCAGGAGAGGAATTCTTTCTGAAAGATCATGTTATCAATGGGAATTGTATACTGCCTGGAGTTGCCTATTTGGAAATTGCGAGAGCAGCTTTCCATTATGCAATGGGAAGCAATTACAAGGACTATGTTGGAATTAGGTTGAAAAACATAGTATGGATTCAGCCTATCACAATTATAGATAAAGCAGTCAAAGTTAATATAGGACTCTATCCAGATAATAATGATGAGATTGCCTATGAGGTATATACTGAATCAAAAAATCAGAAAGAAGGATTTACAGTTCACAACCAAGGAAAGGCTGTAGTAATAAAAAGACAGGAAAAAACTGTATTAGATTTACAGTTTATTACGGAACAGTGTAAAGAAGTGATAAGTGCAGAGCAATGCTACGAAACATTAAGAAGGATGCAGATGGAATATGGACCTGGTTTTCGAGGAGTTGAAGAAATTAGGGTAGGTAATAGCCTAATTATAGCTAAGGTTAAATTACCTGAAGCGGTAAAAAACACATCAGAACAATTCTTACTACATCCTAGTATTCTGGACGGAGCATTACAAGCCTCTATTGGTTTTGTAATTAATGCTATTGAGACTAAGCCAAGTGTGCCATTTGCAATTGAAAATCTGGAAGTATATAGACATAGTGAAAGTGAAATGTGGGCTGTTATAAGAAAAGCGAATATTAGTGATGAAAGTAGAGTGGTGAAGTATGACGTCGATCTTTGCGATAGTAAAGGCAATGTATATGTACGTATAAATGGCTACACTTCTCGAGTGTTAGAGGGAACTAAAAAGAAAGAAATAGTACCGCAAACAAGAATTATGCAAATTGACTGGGAAGAAAAGCAAGTTACAGAAAAAAAATCTGAATACAAGAAGCATATTGCGATTTATTGTGATTCAGAGAGTGTTCCCAGTGAAGATGACTATAAGGAAGAAGGAATTAATACTGTAGTAAAAAGTATAGCTTTAAATAGTAGAGAAAGTAGCAAAGATATCCGATTTCAAACCTATGCTATAAAAATATTTGAAATAATTAAGGAAGTACTTGTGAATAAACAAAATGATCATGTATTGCTACAAGTAATAGTACCTAGGAACGATAATTCTAGGTTATATGGTGGATTTGCAGGAATGTTAAAGACTGCCTATCATGAGAATCCGAAAATCACCACAAAGCTAATAGAGATAGATTCAAAAGAAAGTAATGCCAATCTCCTATCTATTATGAAAGCTGAGATGCATAATCCAGAAGACAAACATATTAGGTACCAGGAAGGAAGTAGGTTTGTTCCTGTGTGGAAACAAGTGGAACCATTCGAGAAGAATAATACACCATGGAAAGATCAAGGAATATACCTTATAACTGGGGGAGCTGGTAAGCTTGGGTTGATATTTGCTAGAGAGATAGCAGAACAAATAACCCAAGGAACAATTATTTTAACGGGACGATCACCAGTAAGTAATAGCCTAAAAAAACAGATTAGTGGACTTCAGAAAATGGGGATTTCATGCAAATATATTCAGGTAGATATAACTAACAGTGTACAAGTTAATGAATTAATTAACATCATTATGGAGGAATATGGTAATTTAGATGGCATTATCCATGGAGCAGGTATTGTTAAAGATAACTTTATTATAAAAAAGCATACAGAAGAATTTAAGGAAGTTCTAGCTCCGAAAGTAACAGGAACGGTTAATCTCGATAAAGCAACAGCTGATATTAATATGGATTTCTTTATATTATTCTCTTCCATTTCTGGAAGTCTGGGGAATGCTGGCCAGTCTGATTATGCAACAGGTAATGATTTCATGAATAGTTATTCTAAATATAGGAATGAGCTAGTCAATAAAGGAATACGAACTGGAAGAACCTTATCCATTAATTGGCCGTTATGGCAGGAGGGCGGAATGGGTATTACCGCTGAGACAGAGAAATTAATGGAAAAAAATACTGGATTAATCGCAATGTCAACTGATGTAGGAATTCAATCCTTTTATGAGAGCTGGGCAACTGAAGCAGATCAAGTAATGTGTCTAAATGGAGATATAGATAAGTACATGAACTTGATTCAAAAAAGTGAGCCTCATGTTGTTCAGATAATAAAAAGCCAAGAAAATATGGCTAGTATTAATGAAACAAATCATGGGATTATGAAGGAAAAGACTGCACATTATATAAAGAAGCTTTTATCAGGAACACTTAATTTACCAGTAAGCCAAATAGAAACAGATGCGCCAATGGAAGAGTATGGAATAGATTCTATTATGACTATTGAGCTAACCAACCAACTAGAAAAAATATTTGGTTCCCTTTCAAAAACATTATTTTTTGAATATCAAACGATAGGGGAATTGAGTGAATATTTTATGAATTCATATAGAAAAGAGTTAAATGCACTATTAGGAATAGAACAAAAAAAGGCTACATCACATGAAAATATAAGTGGGACAGAAGTAAAAGAGATGCCTGACCAAATAGTAGGAAAATCTATAAGGGCAAGATTTATGAAACAGCAGGTAACAAACGTGATGGATGATGAGGAGATAGATATTGCTATTGTTGGGATTTCTGGAAAATACCCTCAGGCAGCTAATGTATCTGAGTATTGGAGTAATTTACGAAGTGGTAAGGACTGTATTAGCGAAATACCAAAAAATCGATGGGATTATACACCTTACTATGATGAAGATAAAAACAAGAAAGGAAAGATATATAGCAAATGGGGTGGTTTCATAGAAGGAATGAAGCAGTTTGACCCACTGTTCTTTAATATTTCTCCAAAAGAGGCTGAAAGAATGGATCCTCAGGAAAGATTATTTCTTACAAGTGTGTACGAATTATTGGAGGATGCTGGTTACACCCCTGAAGAACTGAGACGAAATAGTAGCATTCTAGGTAATGTTGGAGTTTATGTTGGAGTCATGTATGGTGAGTATCAGTTATATGGTGCTCAGGAACAGAGCAAGGGAAGTCATATTGCCTTATCAAGCAGTGCAGCATCCATAGCTAATCGGATATCCTATTATTTCAATCTCCATGGACCAAGTATAGCGTTAGACACGATGTGCTCTTCTTCCTTGACAGCTATCCATCTGGCATGTGAAAGCTTGAAGCATGGTGAATGTAAAGTAGCGATAGCGGGAGGAGTAAATTTATCTATCCATCCAAATAAGTATTTACTACTTTCACAAGGGAAATTTGCTTCATCTAAAGGTAGATGTGAAAGTTTTGGAGAAGGTGGGGATGGATACGTACCAGGAGAAGGTGTTGGAGCCGTGATGCTCAAGAAGCTTTCAAAAGCGAAAGCGGATGGAGACCAAATATATGGTGTTATTAAAGGAACCGCAGTAAATCATGGAGGAAAGACAAACGGATATACTGTGCCTAATCCTAATGCGCAGAGTGAATTAATAGGAAGAGTGTTAGAAAGTACTGGGGTCAACCCTAGGACAATTAGTTATGTGGAGGCTCATGGAACAGGAACTTCATTAGGTGATCCTATCGAAATCACAGGGTTATCACAAGCGTTCAGAAAATATACCGAGGACAAACAATTCTGTGCAATTGGATCTGCTAAGTCAAATATTGGTCATTGTGAAAGTGCGGCAGGAATTGCTGGATTAACTAAGATATTAATGCAGATGAAGCACGGAGAAATTGCACCTTCATTACATTCACAAACATTAAATCCTTATATAGATTTTGAAAATTCACCATTTGAAGTCCCACAAGAAGTAAGGGAGTGGAGAAGACCAGTTATAGAGACGAATGGTATAGAAAAGGAATATCCAAGAAGGGCAGCAATATCTTCATTTGGTGCTGGAGGGGCAAATGCGCATGTGATTGTAGAAGAATTCCAACAAACGGAAGTGTCTGGGGTTGTTTCAAGAGATCAACAGCAAACTGAAGTCATTATCCTGTCTGCCAAAAATAATGAACAGCTGAAAGAAAAAGCAAAAAGATTAAAGGCGGATATAAGAACTAATAGATATAAAGAGGAAGATCTTACATCCATTGCCTATACACTCCAAATAGGAAGAGAGGCTATGGAATATAGAATGGGAATGTTGGTTTCTAATATACAACAGTTAGAGGACAACTTGGATAGATTCCTGAAAGGCAATACAGAGATAGATGATTTCTACTTAGGAAATACAAAGGGTAGTAATGAGAGTATTGTAGTATTGGAAAATGATGAAGATATGAAAAAAATCATAAAATTATGGGGAGAAAAAGGAAAGTATGGTAAGTTACTTCATTTCTGGGTAAAAGGACTCGGTATTGATTGGAACATTATAAACCACAATGATAAGCCATACAGAATCAGTCTACCTACTTACCCGTTTGCAAAGGAAGAGTACTGGATTCCTAATTTTGAGGAAAGACAGTCTTCTAATATTAAAAAAGTTGGAACGATACATCCATTAGTTCATCAGAATACGTCAGATATTTATGGGCAACGGTTTAGTTCTTGGTTTAATGGGACAGAAAGTTTCTTTAAGTCTGCTATTAATGAGAATGAAAGTATTTTGGAAAATGCAGCACACATAGAGATAGCTCGTATAGCTTCCTCTCTATACATTAATAATGAACTTACTAGTCTTGTATTAAAAGATGTAATTTGGAACGAGCCAGTTACAATAAATGAACATTCCAACAGAATAAATATTGTTTTGTATGATCAAGACAATGAAGAAATTGAGTGGGAAATATATAGTGAAAAGGATATGAGTGGAGAAGAGTACATTGTAAGTAGTGAGGGTATCGCGATGGTTCGAGAAATAATTGAATCTGACAAACTTGAATTAAATGCTCTAGAACTACAATTTCCATCTAGACTTTATACGTCACTGGTAGAGCAAATTAACATTAGCTTAGAGTTTAATAGTTACATTGATGATATATGGACAACGGATGAAAGGGATGTTGAAGGGGCATTTGAACTTTTAGTTAAGCTCAACCATCCTATTTCAACCATCCATGAAGGGTTCCGAAACTCAATAGTAGTAGATCCATCTATACTTGAGTCATGTTTACAAGCTGTTCAAATATATATGGATAAGCAATGGCATGGCACAAAACTTCTATCAATGAAGGAAGCAGAATTTATAACTGGTTCGGACTATCCTATTTGGGGGAAGATTCATGTTCATCAGATGAATATTATTGAACCCAATGTTATTGAGGTAGATATAACTTTTTATGATGAAACTGGTAATGTTGCAAGTATTCTTAAGGGACTGAGATATTTAAGTAAAAACTAGGGCGAAAGGGGTTGAGCCTTACTCATGAATGAAAACTCTCATATCCACCATAAACAATCAGTAAAGGGTAGCAATCAAACGAATAATATAATCGGAAACGAACAAGATAACTCAATAATAATTCAGTCTCCAATGAAAGGTTTAAGGTCTGAAATGGAAGGAAGGACTTTAAAGGAATGTGTACTTTGGGAAATAAAAGAATTAATTAGTCAAGTCCTTGGGATTCCGAAAGATAAATTTTACTCAGATGAAAATCTTGCTGACTATGGTTTTGATTCAATAAGCTTAGGTGAGTTTTCAACCGTTTTGAATAACAAATATAGCATAGATATGACACCAGATGTGTTTTTTGGATATCCAACTGTAGATAGGTTAAGTGAGTATTTATTAAATAAATATAATAAAGAAATGGAAGAATTTCACTTAGTGGGTAAAAGAGAGGTCGATATAGAGTTTAAGAAACCTATTGATTCAATAAGTAGAGAAATAGGGAATCAGAGGAAAAATAGTGGAAGTATGCGTACTAGCAAATTAGTAAGCTCACATAGAACAGATTCCATAATGACGTTTGAGGAAATATGGCAGAATACAGAATTAGTCATAAATGAAAAGTCTATTCGAAGCATAGTTATTTTTGTGACGAATGAAACCAGTCGTCAAGTGATAGGAAAGAAAATAAAACAACTTAGCCCTGATACAGAACTATTCTTCATCCGATGTGGGGATCACTATGAAAAAAAATCGACAAACAGTTTTACCGTAAATGAAGGAGACAAGAGCGGTTATATAACAAGTTTTAAGGAGATTAAGGCATCTGTTGGTAATGTGGACGCTGTACTTTATATGTGGCCGATTGAAGACGGAAAATGGATCACGGATCCAACTGGAATATTATACATGCTTCAAGGAATGGCAGAGGCTAGGGTGAAGACTAAAAGGGTCTTAATTGCAGGAGGATATAAAGACGAGCTGGAACGCAGTCATATAGAATCCTGGATTGGAATAGAGCGTTCCACTGGATTAATTATGCCAGGAACAAAGATTAGCATAGTCATTGCTAACTGTGAAGAGACAGGTTCTGTCGATTGGGCAGAACTTTTGTGGAAGGAATTGCATGCAACTAAAGCAGAAAGTGTATGGTATCGTGGCAACCGTAGAAAAGTAAGCAGAATCCGTCCAAAACAAATAGAGAAAAATACAAAAAATGTGCCCCTTAAAAAAAGGGGGGTCTACCTTCTTACTGGTGGAGTGGGTGGACTTGGAATGATTTTTTCTCGTTGGCTGGCAGAAAAGTATCATGCAAAATTAATCCTGATCAATCGTAGTAGCTTGGAGTCAAAGAAAGATAAGCTGAAACAATTACAAGATATAGGCGCAGAAGTTTTGTATTTCAGTGCAGATGTTTGTGATTCAGAGCAGCTAAAACGAGCAGTTCAGGCTGGAAAAGAACGTTTTGGAAAAATAGATGGTGTTATTCATGCTGCAGGAATAGAAGGAAAAGGAAGCATATTAGAGAAAAGTATGGAAGACTATCTTCGATGTTTGGGACCAAAAGTACAAGGAACGCTTGCCCTTGAAGAAGCATTACAGGGAGAAAAGCTAGATTTCATGTGTTATTTTTCTTCTAGTTCCGCCATTATTGGGGATTTTGGTAATTGTGATTACGCTGTTGGAAACAGATTCCTTATGAGTTATGGGACATATCGTGATAAAGCAGATTACACTGGAAAGACTGTCGTCATCAATTGGCCGCTATGGAAGAGCGAAGGAATGGGCTTTGCTGATGAGGAAGGAAGTAAGATGTATCTCAAGTCCAGTGGACAAAGATTCATAGAATCCGAGGAAGGAACAGAAATATTTGAGGAATTGCTCCAACAAACGAATATCCAGCACCTTGTGATGACTGGGAACAAGGAGAGAATATATAAGTTCCTCAGATTAGAAGAGAAATCAGAAGTAGCAGTGAATAAAGTAAAGGAAAAGAAAAAAGTTATGGTTTCTCCTGGTAAAGGGAGAAAATCGGAGATGAAAGATTGGTCTATTGAGCAGTGTGTGCTTTGGGAATTAAAGGATGCCGTCAATCAGATTCTTAAAGTACCAAAAGAGAGGATGGATGTAGAGGAAAACCTTGCAGATTTTGGATTTGATTCAATAAGTCTGATTGAATTTGGTAATAATATCAGTAGCCGATATAAGTTAAATATTACACCTGATGTATTTTTTGGATATCCAACGTTGAAAAGGTTAAGTGGATATTTGCTAGATAAGTATATTAGGGAAATGGAGGGATACTATAAAGAAAGTGAGGAAAAAGTTAATTTAAAAACAAAGAATGTTACCAATATTATTTATACACCAGATGGGAAGAAGAAAAGAAACTCAAGGCGTAAACGATTTAGTAATAATTCAACAATTAAAGAAGAACTAGACCCGATTGCAATCATCGGAATAAGTGGAAGATTTCCAGAGGCAAGGAATGTAGCAGAGCTATGGTCTATACTTGTTGACGGAAGAGAAGTAATCAAAGAAGCACCATCTCTGCGTACTGAATGGACAAAGGAGGATGGAAAGGAAAAGAAATTTGGTGTTCTTCCAGGTATTCCAGAATTTGAACCTTCCTTTTTTGAAATATCACCACGAGAAGCCATGAGTATGGACCCTAGGCAAAGATTATTACTTCAGGAAACATGGAGGGCTCTTGAGGATGCGGGCTACCGTTCCCGTTCATATGATAGTAAAAAGGTCGGTATGTTTGTAGGAATAGAGGAAGGAGACTACAAATCATTGGTTGATGATGAGGCGAGTATTACCTCTAATCATAACGCTATACTTGCTGCGAGACTTTCTTATTTCTTAGACTTAGAAGGGCCAAATATGGCCATCAATACTGCATGTTCTTCGGGTCTTGTTGCTTTACATCAAGCATGTCAGAGTCTTCGGAATGGAGAATGTGATACGGCCATTGCCGCAGGAGCGAATCTCATGACTACTCCTGGTAGTTACATAAGTATGAGTAAAGCAGGAATGCTTTCGGAAGACAATAGATGCTATGCTTTTGACAAACGGGCCAACGGAATGGTACCAGCTGAGGCTATAGCTGTAGTGGTATTGAAAAGACTTTCAAAGGCAGAAGCAGATAAGAATCCTGTTTACGCAACCATATTAGGAAGTGGCATTAACTATGATGGAAAGACAAATGGAATTACAGCTCCAAGTGGTCCTTCACAAAGCAATCTCATAAAAGAGGTATATGAACGCTTTACTATTAATCCACAAGATATGGAATATATCGTTACTCATGGAACGGGGACAAAACTTGGGGATCCTGTAGAAATCAATGCACTGGCAGAGGCGTTTAAAGATTTTACAGAAGAAAGCAGTTATTGTGCACTGACATCTGTTAAGCCGAATATTGGGCATACTCTGGCTGCATCTGGAATAGTAAGTCTTATTAGCCTAGTCATGTCATTAAAACACGAAACGATTCCCGCAAGTATCAATTGTGAGCAACTAAATGATTATATTCATTGGGAAAACAGTCCGTTTTATGTTAATAGAGCGAATAGGGAATGGAAGGATAGAGGTGGAAAGAAGCGACTTGGTGCTGTTAGTTCTTTCGGCATGAGTGGTACAAATGCTCATGTAGTGGTCCAAAGTTATATTCCAGAAGAAAAAGAAAGAAATCATCAGACTAAATCAAAAGAAATTCCATATTATTTGCTTGCCTTATCAGCAAAAACACCAGAATCATTACAGCAGAGAATACATGATATAAAGGTGATTTTTGAGAGGAAACAGGATATGGGACCATCAGAATTGGCAAACATAAGCTATACATTGATGGAGGGAAGACAACATTTTCAATATCGATGTGCGATAGTAGTAACGGATACGAAGGATGCTATCCTACTACTTGGAGAAGCAGGAAGTAACGGAATAGGATCAAATTTGTTTAAGGGAACTGTATCAAGAGACTTCACTGCTGAAACAGCCATAACTAAATCTGTCAAAGAATTAATAGAACGGTGTCAGGAAGTAGAAGGAATTCCTAAAACCTATAAAGAAAATATTGGTAAATTGGCAGGTTATTATTGTTTGGGATATGAGGTGTCTTGTGAAAAGCTTTTAAGTCAAGTTAAACCAACTAAAGTTAACCTTCCTACCTATCCATTTATAAAAAAGGAATATTGGGTAAATAAAAAGATTAGTCGAACTCTTTCGAAAAATAATGATTACAATCAGTCAATAGATGTTAGTAAAGAAACGAGGGAGTATTCCAAAGTTTTCTTTCAGCAGAAACAAGTTGAACAGAAAAAAGATAAAATTGAAAGTAAAAATGAGCCAACAGTAAAGTTGAAAGAAGTAGAATCCTTATCATCTAACGAAAGGATGATAACTACCAAGTTCACACGCATAGCTCTAAATCCGTTAACTGTGTCTTCAGGTTTCTCTAGTAAAGATAGTTTGGATATAAAGAATAAAAAAGCAGTGGCACTTTTAGAACTACCATCCCAAGAAAAATCGATACAAAATGATAAAGTAGAGATACCGAAAGAAAAGTTACTGAAAGAAGTTTCTAAAAGTTTAGCAGAAGAACTGTATATGGAGGAAGAAGATATTGATTTGGAAAAAAGTTTTATAGAGTTGGGTCTTGATTCAATTGTGGGAGT
>NZ_JBQHVO010000093.1:0-11484 GCF_052064465.1 Niallia sp. HCP3S3_B10
GCCTTTTGCACTTTTGCTTGCGACTTCCACTCTTTTACTTGCGACTTCCACTCTTTTGCTTGCGACTTTCATACTCTTGCTTGCGACTTTGACACTCTTGCTTGCGGCTTTCACTCTTTTACTTGCGACTTCGGCACTCTTTCTTGCGATTTCGGCACTCTTACTTGCGACTTCCACTCTTTTACTTGCGACTTTGGCACTCTTTCTTGCGACTTCCACTCTTTTACTTGCGGCTTTCATACTTGCTTGCGACTTTAGCACTTTTGCTTGCGACTTTCACTCTTTTACTTGCGGCTTTGGCACTTTTACTTGCGACTTCCACTCTTTTACTTGCGACTTTGGCACTCTTTCTTGCGACTTCCACTCTTTTACTTACGACTTCGGCACTCTTACTTGCGACTTCCACTCTTTTACTTGCGACTTTGGCACTCTTTCTTAAAACTTCCACTCTCTTCCTTACACCTCTCACCACTCTTTCTTAAAACTTCCCCACTCACCGCGAAACCCCAAGCTGCTTTCTCACCTCTTCCAAAGTTGGCAAGGTTCTGGCGCGCGCTTTTTCTGCTCCTTTTGCAAGAATGGCATCTATTTGCTCCGGGTTTGCCATTAATTCATTATATTTTTTGCGGGGTTCTTCTAAAAAGCGATTCATGACATAAAACAATTCCTTTTTGACTTCTCCCCATCCGACGCCATTTTCGTATCTTTTACGCATCTCTTCCGTTTCTTCCACGCTTGCAAACTCTTTATACAAAGTAAACAGAATAGACGTTTCTGTATCTTTTGGCGCTTCTGGAGGCAAGGAATCTGTCTTGATTTTATTGATAAGCTTCTGCAATTTTGTTGGCTCTTCAAAAAGCGGGATCGTATTATGATAGCTTTTGCTCATTTTTCGGCCATCTAACCCTGGTAAGATGCTCGTGTCATCATCCACAATATATTCTGGCAATACAAAGGTTTCCCCGTATTGATGATTAAAGCTTTCGGCAATATCTCGTGCAATTTCCACATGCTGAATTTGATCTTTGCCGACAGGCACCATATTTGCCTGGAATGCAAGAATATCAGCAGCCATTAAAATTGGGTACGTAAACAGCCCCATGTTTACACCATCATCTATATCTTTTCCTGCTAGTTTATTACTGTCGACAATTCCTTTATAAGCATGGGCCCGGTTCATCAGCCCTTTTGGAGTAAAACAAGCTAAAATCCAGTTCAACTCAAAGATTTCGGGAACATTGGATTGGCGATAAAAAATCACTTTTTTCGGATCTAATCCAAGCGCTAACCATGTTGCCGCAACTCCATATGTCAATGTTCGAAATGTTTCTCGATCATGAATTTTCGTTAATCCATGATAATCTGCGATAAAATAAGCCGCCTGATCCTCGTCATTTTCCGCTAGCTTTAAAGCTGGCTTAATGGCACCTATATAATTACCTAAATGAATCTGGCCCGTTGGCTTAATTCCAGTTAAGACGATGTTTTTCATTTTCTGATCCTCCTCTTATATTTTTAAAGCAACACAAAAAGGGCTACCCATCCTGTAAATAAGGACGAGTAACCCGTGGTGCCACCTTTATTCGTTTATAAAAATAAACGCACTTATCCGTACAGAAACAAAGCCGTTTCTTATACTTTGTCTTTTTTAACGGTAAGACATTCCGCGCAGCCTACTATTTGTTCAGCTTTGTAGCTCCGAAGCCCATTCAGCAATCAATCCGTACTGATTCGCACCAACCATCAGCTCTCTTTACACATTTCCATTGCTTACTCTTCTTCCTCATCGCTCTTTTATATTAGCTATATAGTAAATTATATGGGAAAAAAGGTCAAGAGTATTTCACTCTTGTTAAATGATTTTATGGATTGCCAATTCCAGATGGCACGAAGCGGAGCCAATGGCTTAAAAACGTACAAAAAATCACTTTTTTTTACTTGATATGGGAACAAAATTTTTTCAAAGGAATATAAAATTGCCTCTTGAATTTCCGAATTGTATCTGTTAGTATCTTTATAAAGTTAGTACTAACTTGATAAATTTGTTTATAATGTCTTTATATATATGCTTTGATTGGAATCAGTAGTGCCTATTTCCCTGTTATTAGAGAGTCAATGGTTGGTGTAAATTGACACAAAAATAGACGCGAATTACCTCCAGGAGCATTCTTTGTGAAAGAATTTTATTCCATTAGCGAAGAACGGATGAGCCGTTACCCATAATGAGTGGAGGAATAGTCAATATTCTTCAATTAGGGTGGTACCACGTGCATAAAAGCAACCACGTCCCTTTTTTTAGGGGCGTGTTTTTTTGTTTTTTTATCATTAATTTAACGAAAGGAGTAAGAAAGATGAGTCCATTTATTGAACAGTTAACAGTTGACCAGAAAAAAGAAATGCAGAGGCAACTAGATGTCTATCGTCAAGGCGTGCAAGATATAATCCCAACAGAAGAACTCGCAGAAAAAATCGCTAAGTCCCTTGTCACAAATACACCTTTAAAGGTAAAGCTCGGTCTTGATCCGTCTGCACCAGATGTTCACCTTGGCCATACAGTTGTCCTGAATAAGCTCCGTCAATTTCAAGACAACGGGCATACGATTCAACTAATAATCGGTGATTTCACTGGAAAAATCGGCGACCCAACTGGCAAGTCATCCGTAAGAAAACAGCTAACAGATGAAGAAGTGAAGGAGAATGCGAAAACGTATTTTGAACAATTTGGCAAAGTATTGGACATGGAAAAGGTCGAACTTCATTATAACTCTAAATGGCTCTCTTCCCTTTCCTTCGAAGATGTCATTGGACTGGCCGGAAAAATAACAGTTGCTCGTTTACTAGAACGAGATGATTTTGAAGAGCGGTTAGCATATGGAAAATCGATTTCCTTGCATGAATTTTTTTACCCGTTAATGCAAGGCTATGATTCAGTGATGTTAGAGGCAGATATTGAGCTTGGCGGAACTGATCAGCATTTTAATATTCTTATGGGACGCCACTACCAAGAGAAGTTTGGGAAAGAAAAGCAGATTGCGATATTAATGCCCCTTCTAGAAGGGTTAGATGGTGTTGAAAAAATGTCGAAATCGAAGAAAAACTATATCGGCATCGATGAAAGCCCATCTGAAATGTATGGAAAATCAATGTCTATCCCTGATCCATTAATGAGCAAATACTTTGAGCTTATTACAGATATTGAGCTTGCTGAAATAACGCAAATCAAGAAGGATTTACATGCTGGTTCTCTTCATCCTAGAGACGCTAAAATGCTGTTGGCAAGAACGATTGTCCGGATGTACCATGGAGAAGAAGCCGCCGAAAAAGCAGAGCAGCAATTCATCACTATTTTTCAAAAAGGCTCCTTACCAGATGACATTCCGACCATCCATTGGACTGGAAAAAATCCTGAATCGCTCATCCAGCTTCTAGTTGACTTAAATCTATTAACTTCCAAAAGTGAAGCAAAGAGGATGATTCAAAATGGAGGAGTTCGGATTAATGGAGAAAAGGTTGAGGATACGGAACTTGAGGTCACAATCCCTAATGAAATAATTATCCAAGTTGGAAAAAGAAAATTTGTAAAGTTGCTTGGATAATATACAGAGGCTGGGACAAATCTAAATAACTAATCTTTAAAGACGAACAATCTCTAATTTGGCTCTTAAATATGCTACTTTTTCATATTAGTTATTTATGGTTTTAAATATATTCAAGTGTAAAAACTAAGTCGTTCCATTGCGCTACAGACGGTCGATGCGCCGGGGAGGAAGCTGGGCCTCCTCGGCACGCACCTGCGGGGTCTCAGCCTTTCCTCTATTTCCCGCAGGAGTCGACCGTCCTCCGCTCCATTTCACTTTATTTTTAAATCTTTTTCTAAAATATAAATACGAACGATTACACAAACTCACCGTATAATCGTTCGTATTTATTGTTAACTGAAATGTTTATGTCCCAGCCTCACTAATTACGAGCTTACTGTTTCGCCCCCATTTACATGGAGGACTTGCCCTGTTACAAAACGAGAATCATCGGAAGCTAAGTAGACAAACGTTGGAGCTAATTCAAATGGCTGTGCTGCTCTTTGCATTGGGTTATCAGTACCGAAAACGGCAACTTGGTCAGAAGAAAAGCTAGCTGGAATTAACGGTGTCCAAATTCGTCCTGGTGCTACTGCATTTACTCGTATTCCATCTTTGATAACACTTCTCGCAAGGGCACGAGTGAAACCAACATTTGCTGCTTTTGTAGCAACATAATCAATTAACAGTGGTTCCCCTGCATATGCAACAACAGAAGCCGTATTAATAATGCTGCTTCCCGGCTTTAAATGAGGAAGCGCTGCTCTTGTTGTATAAAAGTGGGAGTAAATATTAACCTTGAATGTATTATCAAATTGTTCATCTGTGATATCCGTTAATTTCGCCTGTTGAAATTGAATACCGACATGGTTACAAAGAATATCCAACTTTCCAAACCTTCTTACCGTTTTCTCCACAATGTCAATGCATTGCTTCTTTTTCCGTAAATCTCCTGGCAATAAGAGACATTGCTGCCCTAATTCTTCGATTCTTCTTTTCGTACGATTTGCATCCTCGTGCTCATCTAAATAAGCAATCGCCACATCTGCCCCTTCTTTTGCAAAGGCAATCGCAGCAGCTGCACCAATTCCACTGTCTCCCCCTGTAATTAACGCCACTTTCCCTTTTAGCTTTCCACTTCCTATGTAGTGGTCATTTTCGATAATCGGTTTGGGAACCATATAGCTCTCTAACCCTGGCTGACGGAGCTGTCTATTCTCAGGAAAATTAATCGGAATTTCTTCATACTTTGTTACTTTTCCGTAATTCGGATAGAGCGGATATGGATTGGTTTGCTTATTTGCTTCAAAAAGTTCTTGCATTTCGGTAAGCTGGATATGCTTTTCCGATTGATGATTTCGTTTTTCTAATAATTCATAATATGCTTCCGGAACTTGATACATCGAATCTCTCGGATCATTCACATAAAAGGACATACAGACCCCTCCATTTATTAGTAGTAAATTATCCTATGTTACGCTGCTATTTTGGTGCCTAATTACTTACTATGCAAAAAAGGGAAAAGCTCTCTTTTTAGGAAGTCTGAATACGTTAAAGGAAGGAGGGGTATTGAATGAGATATGAATTTAATCCAAAACTAAAATTATTGCTCATGAAACAATCAAAAGATACGGTTAACATGACGTATATCAATCATAAATGGCCGATGCCAAAAACAACGATGAGACCACCTTATTATAAAAAGCCGATTTATGAAATGCATTTTCCGAAGCTTTGAAGGTATCCAAACTTACTAATCAACCATTCTCCAATAAAAAAGATTGGGAATAATTTTTTATTGGAGAATGTTCGTTGACTGGAGTCTCTTGAAATGCAATCAAAACTTTTCATTCTATCTCAGATATTATCTTCTTTAATAAATCTACTGGTAAATCATAGCTTAAACGGCCATTAAGGGTATTATGTAATTCAATTGTCACCCCACTCGCTTCCTCTTTACTCTTTTTTATTCTTAAGACCATTCTAGGATCCTTATAAACTTCTACAGCATCTAATTTTTGATTGATTGTATGTTCCCCATATTTTTTCTCCAAGTCAGAAAACCTCCTCTTTTACTTCACTTATTTTGCGTTTAAAAGCAGCCCTCGTTTGCCCCCAAAAAATAAGCACAATGCCGATAACTTGGAAAATATCCGGACGATACGCTGTTAATACAATGTCCATAAAAATCGCAACTGCTGGATCGATAAACACGAGAACAGCAATAGATCCAGAAGATAGTTTCGGCAAGCTGCTGAAAAATAAATAATACACGAAGCCAGTATGGATAATTCCTGTTAATAAAATATAAAACCAGTTTTCCCCTGTTAGATGAAGAAAATAATCCCATTTTACAAAGGGAAGGAGCATAATGATGCCGACACTTGTTTGAATAATGGTTGTTATAACGGGGTTTAGCTTAGCAATTTTCTTCCCTGTCAATGTCGTTAACGCATAGAATAACGCAGCCCCAAAAGCCCATGGCAATCCAGCAGACATCAGCTCATCAATAGACAGATAATCCTGCATTCCCCCGACCAATAACGTTCCGATAAAGCAAATAATCACCGTTAGCATTAATTTAAACGTAATCCTTTCTCGATAAAGAAAGCTTCCTAATAAAACGACAAGTACTGGTGCCAAATGATAAATTGAAACGGCAACTGTTACAGACATATGTTCAAAGGAACGGAAGAAAAATACCCAGTTCACGACAAGAAATACGCCACAAAGCACACTATAGCCAATCTCCTTTTTCTCTATCTCTTCCTTTTTTCTCTTTGAAAAAAGATAGACAATACTTAGCACCACACATGCACAAATACACCGAATAAAAACCAATTCAATAGATGGCAAATTCGCTTTCGCGGAAAAATAGCCAATCGAACCAAATATCGCCATCGATAATGCAAATTTCACTGTTGCGTTCATATTCTTCTCCCACTGCTGTTTTCACACTGCTAGTATTTTTTGCTTATTTCTCTATCATATAGAAAAGTGTAGTGTTAATAAATACGATAGCACGCTCTTTTTCCCTTATTTAGTAAATTCTATTAAAAAGTAACAACAGTGATATGATCCTAAATCCTGATTTATTGTCCACCTCTCGCAACTCTCTAAAAACAAATAAAAACCCTATCCAAAGGAAAGGGTTAAATTCTTTTTGCGCCATAATATTTTGTTTTCCAATAGGAGTTGGATAGCTTGTCCACTTTTACTCCTGAAGAAGAGCTATGAATAAACTTATTACTTCCTATGTATATACCGACATGGGATGCACCTTTTTTATATGTTTCAAAGAAGATTAAATCTCCCTTTTTTAAGTTCGCTTTTTTTACTTTCTTCCCCTTTTTATACATACTCGCAGCTGTTCTTGGCAACGACTTGCCTACTTTTTTATAGCTATAGACAACAAAACCGGAGCAATCAAATCCTTTTGGAGTAGTTCCTCCATATTTATAAGGGGTACCAATATAGTTTTTTGCAACAGTAACAACTGACTTTTTTGAAGCAGCACTTGCTTCCTGTGTACTAAATACCCCACTAAAAAATAATCCAAATGAAAGGAGTGACAAAACAATAATCTTTTTCATCTAGTGACCTCATTTACGTAAAGATTAGTTTCCAAGGCTTCCTTCTATCAACCAATTTATCTTCTCATATTATTCAGATAATTAGGTTACATCTATATGCAAATTAGATTACAAGTCTATTACATTATTATATAAGAATAATATTCCTTCTGTTCCATAATATTCATCTTGCTTAGCTATTCTTATTTTACGAAGAAAAAGTCGTAACATGATATACTAGTAGAAAAATAGAGGGAGCGTGTAAACAGTGGATTTTATTGCTATCGATTTTGAAATAGCAAATGCTGATATGGCTAGTGCTTGTTCGATTGGATTAGCTTATGTGGAAAATAACGCCATTGTAAAGGAACAATATTTTTTAATAAAACCCCCAAGTCTATCATTCCATCCAAAGTTTATTGCCGTTCATGGGATAACAGAAAAAGATGTGGAAGATGCGAAAAGCTTTCCGAAAGTATGGGAAATGATAAAAGAGGACATTTCCAGCCATACAATCATCGCACATAATGCACAGTTTGATATGAGTGTACTCTATTGTTGTCTGGAAAAATATCAATTGGATAAGCCTGATTTTCCCTATATTTGCAGTATTCCTATTAGTAATCGGGCAACAAGAGGAGCAAAGATTGGGCAATCTTTAAAGGATCGCACCTCATACTTTGGCATCGCGATGGAAGAACATCACCATGCAGGTTCTGATGCTAGAGCATGTGCGGAGCTCGTGATTGCTTGTATTGAATCAAGAAAAAAGGATTCATTAACTAATTACTGTGCTTCTTATCCTACACTTCCCATTAAACTGTTTTCAGAATTAAAGCCACAAACTACTTTTGGAAGAGCAACAACTTTTGCAAAAAGAAAGCCTGTTAAACAATTCAATTCCGTTGCTATATCAGAAATTTCGCCTACAACTGACTCATTTGATGAAAATCATCCACTCTATCAAAAAAATCTAGTTTTTACTGGAGACTTGCATTCCCTTGATAGGAAAGACGCGATGCAACAAGTTGTAGACGTTGGTGGCGTCATTAAAAGTGGTGTAAGCAGCAAAACCGATTATTTAGTTGTAGGTGTACAGGATCAAAAACTTGTTGGCTCTGAAGGCATTAGTTCAAAAGAGAAAAAAGCCTATGATTTACAAGCAAAAGGAAAACCAATTGAAATTATTAACGAGCAACAATTTTTAGCGCTTTTGAAAAAAGAGCGAGTTAATCATTAAGGATATTTCGTGAAGTTTGTTGCTATGACCCGCAGCCTGAATACACTCTGCTTTCCATGGGGCGAGCGGTGAGCCTCCTCGGCACGCCTGCGGGGTCTCACCTTTCTCGCTAATCCCATAGGAGTCTACATGTATTCAGGCTGCTCAGTGTCACTAATTAAGTTATTTTTCCTATTGAAAAATAAACATCTTCTAAAAAACAGCCTCTTTACCTTTTCCTTCTAAGTTGAAAAGGCAGAAGCAAGAGAAAAAACAATGCAAGTGCTACTACTTCAAGAATCAACAAGTAATATGGATATGGCCCTAAATAATCTAATAAGGAGCTGTTTGCAGGCTTGTATGCTAAAAACATATAATTGCCCCCTGTTAAACGATTGACTATCCAGGTTAGCGCTGCACTGCTATTTAAAAAAAGAAAGGACAAAACTAGTCCTTTTTTTGTCGGTTTATACTGATGGACAAGCACAAAGTACAGACAAGTCCATATAATAAGAATGTGCGTGACAAAAAAGTGGAAATAGCGGAAATGGGGATAACCTAAAAATAATTCTGGCGTGAAGATTGCCATTGATGCGCCAATAATACCACTAAAATAAACTACTTGAAATACAAGCTCCCATTTAGTTAGCAGAAGCAATAAACAAAGGATTAAACTGATGGAACAAAGATGGAACGGCAGCATAAAAGCAACATCCCATAACCCATCCTTATACATCCAATAATGGTACATCGCCTCTAGACCGAATAATAATACGAAAAACACAGACCGAAATAAACTGCTTCGTATTCGGATGTAAGTTCGAAAAATAGTAAGCAAAACTCCCCCAATGAAAAGTATCCCTATCATAGCTAGATGAGATATAGAAAATAATTCAAAGGGGAAATCCTCATACAGATGCCCGTACCATCCATTCATTTAAGCAAATTCTCCTTTCTGGTATTTTCCAAAAAAGTATTTTTTCCAAATTATTTTTGCAAACTAGGTATAAAAGTTTAATAGTTTGGGAATATTATAGACAAATACTACTGATAAGAAAATCAATTTCAAAAGGAGAGGATTACAATGAAAATACAAACAAATTCTGCGGTGACTGACTTTATTGAGAAAGATAAATTTGAATTAGAATCCTACCTTGAATATTTATTTAGCATTGTTTCGGAAAAATAAATTGAAGAATACGTTAATTTATCCCTAATAATATGGGCATTTGACATTTCCCTTTTAAAGAGGAGATGTGTCAAATGCCCATTAACCTATGAAGATTAACAAAGGCCACACTGATTTGATAGCAAACACTTTTACGAAAATCATCGTATCCTCCAAACTTTCTTTGTATTCCGCTGTTTTTTCGTCCATGTAAGCTCCAAGCCTATATAAAGCCATCTCCCCACATTTTTGTAAATTTTATTCAAAAAGAGCTTAATATTTCCAATTTTATTTGATAGAATAGTATAAGCAATCTATAAAAGGTAGGAGCATCATAAAATGGCACTTTCCAGAATAAACGTCGAAAATGTTTGTGAATTATTGGACACAATCGATCTTTTAAAAATCGAATTGCTTAAATACGGGATTGAAAAAGGCTTAAATGATCCCAATACCATACGAATAAGCGAGCTGCTAGATACATATATTGTCATGTATCAAAAAAAGATAGCCCAAAAATAGATAAGTATGCATACACCTCGTTCAGACTCCTACTAAACCGATTCGATTCCACTCTCTAACTTAGCGAATGAGATTAATCATATCTTTTAAGGCTGCCGCCGCTGCTCCTTTAGGATGAGAGGCACCGCCCACACAGCAAATTGTTCCCATCTCCTCTGTTTCAAACAATATTCCTTTATTTGTCCCTTTTACATGAATCAATGGATTTTCAGGAGCAAGAATTTCTGGTTTGACCTGCAAAATAAGCCTGTCTCCTTGTTTTTTTGCTGCTGCAATAAGCTTCCACTCACACCCATTTATTTTTGCCCGCTGCATATCCGCTTTTGTAATCTTCTCAATTCCCTCTATTGCCATATCTTTTAATGTTAACTTCGTATGAAATAATCCATTTGCCAACAGTAAAATTTTGCAGGCACTATCAAGTCCTTTAATATCTAAATCAGGGTTCTTCTCTGCAATCCCCTTCTCTTGTGCTTGATGTAGTGCCTCTCCAAAGGTTATATTCCCCTCTGACATACTTGTTAAAATAAAATTGGATGTTCCATTCAGAATTCCTTTTATCGATAAAATATTGCTTCCAGCCAAGCTAAATTCACCGATGTCTAATGTTGGTAGTGCAGCTGCTGTTGCCCCACTATATTTAATTTGGCGTCCATTTGCAGTTGCTCTCTCTAGTAATTCTGGCAAGGAATGGACAAGTGCTCCTTTGCTCACAGAAACAATATCCATCTTTGCCTCAAGGGCTTGTTTCATGTAAGAAAGGGCCGGACCGCCTGTTTCTAGATTGGTAGGTGTACATTCTAGTAGAATATCCCCTTTTAGCAATGGGGATTCAATCGATAAATCTTTCCTACTAGCATATTGCGAAATTCCTAGAGACCCTTTTGGCAACTGATGCAATACAGAAAGATTTAAGCCGTCCGGTTCATAAATCATCCCGATAGATCCGATGACTCCAACTACTTTAAATTCCGTATGATATTTTTCTACAAGTTCTTCTTTTTTTTGATCCAATAACTCGACAAATTCTTTGGCAACCGTTCCATACCCGGTAATGACTATTTTTCTTTGCTTCATCACAGCTTTATTCCTTTCTTTCCTTTTCTTCCTATTGATTTCTTTCTTTTTGAAGGTATTTCCTTTATTTTGGATTAAATATTTTCATTTCAGTTAATTTATTGTAAATTTTTAGACTTAACCGTGTTATTAGAGAGGCACTGAAAACTGTTAGCTATTGATGGGTAGTGGTAACCGCCCTTAAACTTAGATATGTAAATGGTTTAATAAATCATCATTTAATTTGGATAATTAAAAGAAGAGACCCTAGCGCGTTCAAGCGAGACCACTGAAAAACTGATAGCTATTGATGATTGGTCGTAACCGCCTTTTAAACTTAGATGTGTAAATTGTTTTCCGAGGTGACCA
>NZ_JBQHVO010000094.1:0-10884 GCF_052064465.1 Niallia sp. HCP3S3_B10
AGAAAGCGTTAACAATAGAGATAGCAAACACACTGAAAAAGAGAGAAATTCCGACGATAAAAAATTTCTCCCACAAATACTTGACTCAAACGCTTTTCTATTAATAGTTGCTATCTGAAAATGATAGGAGTATAATAGCTTCCATATGATTACATTTATTTAATGGAGGCTTATTAAGTGGACGTTTTACACCAGATATTATCAACCTATGCTTCATTTTTCGACTGGAAGATGTGGGGAGAAGTATTAACAGATCCAGTATCTTGGGGCTTAATTGGATCGTTAGTTATTTTAGAAGGATTATTATCAGCAGATAATGCGCTTGTTTTAGCGGTTATGGTTAAACATTTGCCGCCAGACAAACAGAAAAAAGCATTAACGTATGGTTTATTTGGCGCTTACTTTTTCCGATTCTTCTTTATTGGAATTGGCGTTTATTTAATCCACTTTACATGGATTAAAGTAGTTGGGGCTGCATACTTAGCTTGGATTGTGATTAAGCATTTCTGGATTGGTGATGGAGATGAGGATGCATCAGCAATTAAAAAGGATAGCTGGACAATACGGCTATTCGGTGTATTCTGGGCTACTGTTATTTCCGTAGAGTTAATGGATTTAGCTTTCTCTGTGGACAGTATACTAGCTTCCCTTGCTGTATCAAATGAAATCTGGATTCTCTTAATAGGTGGTATGCTTGGAATCTTAATGATGAGAACTGTTGCGAAATTATTCCTCGTTCTAATTGAAAAAGTACCTGAACTTGAGAATACTGCATTTGTCTTAATTGGGATTATCGCGGCAAAAATGTTTGCAAGTATTTTCGGCTTTGAATTAGATCACTATGTATTTTTTGCCATTCTGATTGCTGCGTTTATTATCACCTTTATCATTCATTTTATTAATAAAAATAAAAAGATATCCGAAGAGATTGCTACTACAAAGGAAAAATGATTATCGTAACCTGTTCTGATTTAGGACAGGTTTTTTTGCTGAGAAAGAGGAATTTACTTCGTATATTTATTAGCATAAGAGGAGGCAACAAAAGAATCTGGCTTTATTTTCGGTTCTATGCCAATTGACTCAATTCTTGCTACCATTTCATTTACAAAATCACGGGTCTTATTTCTTCGACCGGCTCCAATATCAATATGTCCTTCAATAGAGAAAGTGGCTCCTTGGTAGACAAATGGTAATACAACGTCTATTAACTGGTTTTTCTTATCCTCTGTAAAGAGACTAACAACTTCTTCTGTTAGCGTTGTCTCATAGGAAATCTTCTCATGCAATCGTAAAACCTTCCTGGGCAAAACTACTTTTCTAATGCAAGCCCATGCTCCCTTTCCTTTATTCATTATAACAATACCCGTAATAAAAGTAGTATGCTTTGCATGCACTTGTGAATCTGTGCCAATCATTAATTGATAATTTCCAGCAGGATTTCGAGACATAAAGGAAAGAATCCGTTGAAATACGATTTCAAACGTCATTTTCTTTTCTTGTAGGTTTTGAAAGGTAAGTTCCATATGCCTGTCTAACTCCACTAATATCCCTCCATATAAGCGTAATTTCCAACTCATTTTTATACCATTGTATGTTCAGCAAATGGAATTATCACTGAAAGTAAACTTGTATTATCATATACAGAGCATAGAGAATTGGTGTAAATGATTATCCCTATATTTATTAAATTAATCATTTAGCAAAGCCAATTTCCTTAGGAACCTAGGTCATTATTAAGATAGACCTTTCGCAATTTTTTGTAATCAAAATGTAATAAATTTGAAACTAATTCACTTAAAATCCGTCTAAAAGATTAACTGAACGTAGGAGGAAATATAAATGAAGAATTATCGTGTTATCACTCATGTATTTTTATTGATTTTATTCTTGTTAACAGCTTGCAGCAACGAAAATTCTGAACAAAAAAGTGCAATATCTGAAGGCAGTTCTGAAAATGAGATCGCTACTTTAGACTCTAGTAACGTGAAAGAGGAACAATTAGCGCAAACAAGTAATGAGAACAAGGATAGTGACATTACAAAAAATGCAGAAGATGATCGAATGGTTATTTACAATGCAAACCTTTCCCTACAAGTGAAGGATTACCATCAAGTAGAAGCAACGATTCAAAGTAAAGCAACCGAGCTTGGCGGTTATGTTGTCGGGTCATCTATTTACGATAGCGGGACCGAGTATATAAATGGCTCGATTACTGTGAAAATTCCACAGTCTCATTTCCAATCCTATATAAAGGAAGTAGAAAAGCACAGCATAAAGATTAAAGAGAAGAACGTGACAGGAAATGATGTTACAGAAGAATATGTTGATCTCGAGTCTAGATTAAAGGCAAAAGAGGCAGTGGAAAAACGACTATTAACCTTAATGGATCAAGCCGAAAAAACCGAAGATCTTCTAAAAATTTCAAATGACCTAGCAACCGTACAAGAAGAAAAGGAACAAATTTTAGGTAGAATGAACTATTTGCAAAATAATGTGGACTATTCAACTGTTACTATCCAATTGGAAGAGGAGTTAGTAAAGGTTGATGCTATTAAAAATAAGGAATCACTAAATACATGGCAAAAAGCAAAAAGTCAATTTGTTACTACGATTAACGGGATTATTTCGTTTTTATCTGGTGTAGCCGTATTTACTATTGGTTTGTCACCAATTATCATCCCAATTTTGATCGTACTAATTATTTGGATTTTTTATAGAAAAAAAAGAAAGCCTCAGGAATAGGGCGACCAGATTTTATGATATAATGATAGTAATAACTAGCTTGGATAAATATTCCAGTAGAAATTCAAAAATAATATTAGGCACTATTACTAGAGTATAAAAATATAATGGGTTCCCATGAATTCGGAGGGATAAAATGGGGATAATTGTAACAGAAAAAGAATACCTCATTCGACATGGTGAATGGATAGACGCAGAAGCAATATTAAAAATACAGCGTACCGTTATCGCTGAAGGCGATTACTTAATAACTTTAGCCGAAGAGTTTAATCATACCTTAGAAGAACAGCAGCATTGGATCAATAATATTTTACGTAACGAAAGAGAAACATTATTAGTTGCAGAAATAGACGGTGAATTGATTGGATTTCTTGTGTTTCAATCTCCAGAAAGAAAGAGATTGCATCATACGGGATCATTTAGTATCATGATAACCAATGAATATAGAAATAAAGGGATAGGGAAAAAACTATTAGAGGTACTACTCCAATGGGCAGAAAGAAACCCTGTTATCGAAAAAGTAAATTTAGGCGTTTTCTCAACAAACTATCAAGCAATTTCGTTGTACAAAAGGATGGGTTTTGTAGAAGAAGGTCGTAAGCTAAATGAATTTAAAATTGCCGAAAATGAATACGTAGACGACATTCTCATGTATAAATTAGTGAAAGGAAGACAACTAGGAAGGAGGAGCTAATATAAATAATACTGAATTTAAGAAAGAGCTAAAATCATGGATTATCGCTCTAGTATGTGCATTAGTTTTTGTCTTTTTATGCAGGAACTTTATATTTACTCCTGTTAAAGTAGTTGGTCAGTCTATGCAGCCTACATATGAAAATCAAGATCGAGTTATTGTCTCAAAAATAGGTCATATAAAGCATTTTGATACAATAGTTTTTCATTCTCCGATTGAGAAAGAAGATTACATTAAGAGAGTTATTGGCTTACCAGATGATACGATTGAAATCCAAGATGACACTCTTTATATAAATGGACAAAAATACGAGGAACCCTATTTAAAGCAAAATAAGAGCCAATTGCTTCCTAATCAAAGATTAACAGAAAATATCAAAATCAAAGTGCCTAAGGATCATATATTTGTACTAGGTGATAATCGGCAAAATAGTATGGATAGCAGGCAAATTGGATGTATTTCAAAAGATGCTGTTATTGGAAAGGCCATTTTTAGATTTCATCCATTCATGGAAAATTACGAATAAAGATACCAAAAAAGCGTTGGAAGATAGTTGAAATTCCTCTTAACGCTTTTTCTTTTACTTAGAACGATTAACAAAATCAATAACCATTTCTTTAGTCACTTTCTTTCTTGTTGGAACAACACCAAGTCTAGCTAACTCATTGATTTGTTCCGTCACTACATTTATTTTTCCAACAGAAAAAGTCACCCCAGCTTTACAAAGCAATAACGCTTCTTCGATGAAGGATTCGCGCAGTTGATCTAATTGTTTATAACGAATAACGCGAGAATTCACTTGTTCTACATGTTTAGTAATTTCTTTATGTACACTCATATTCTAGCTCCTTATATACTGTATATGATTATTTTAATATTTAATCGATTGAAAAGACAGAATTAATTTTGTTTACATAATATAATTATGATTAATTAATAGCTTTCGAGATCCAAACTATATGTAAAAGGAGGATAGATTAATGGAATTGACAGTATGAAAAACTAAAAACGCCTATTTTCACTATAAAAGTAGATAGCTAAGTATAGGAGAAAAAAGGATAATGCTAATTTTAACTATAAGGAATAAAGAAGGTGAAATCTCCCATAGATAATAATTCGTCAGAGGATTAGATTCAGCTATTTGATTTCATTTAATTCCAAGATAGGAATAAATAGCATCGAAAAATTTAATAGGCTAAGCAGAACAAATAGAAGCTTCATCCAATCACCTCTCATCATTATCCTTAATTCTCCCAATTTTAGTGATAAAATGATATTGGTTATTACATATTTACATACAAATAGATAATTCATTCTTTCGTAGGAGTTTTAACAACATTACCGCGCATAATATCTCTTATGTGCGGTTATTTAAGAAATATAGTATACTAAAATTACTACTTTATAAATTAGGTGGATATACATATGATTACAAAGGAAACATTATTTACGTGGTATGAAGAAGAGCTAACCCTTTTTCGGACTGAAATGGATAATAAAGATTACAGTATATTTACGATTGAAAATTATTTACGGGATATTTATTTCTTTTTAGAATTTATTACACGCAAAAAGGAGGAATATACGGATTTAAGTACGGTGAAGAAATTACAAATTACCCTATTTATGAATGAATTAAAAACGAAGCGTGCAAATTCTTCTAGTTCGAGAAATAGAAGATTAACGGCTATTCGATCTTTTTATAAATGTTTGGTAGATTATGAGCTTGTTCAAAAAAATCCAGCAATCGATTTGGAAAGCGCAAAAGAACAAAAGGGAAAACTGCCAAGTTACCTAGAAAAAAACGAATTAAAGTCCTTTTTTGAAATGGTCGGAAAGGTATCACAAAAACAGCATCAAAGACGAAATAAAGTAATTCTTGGCCTCATGGCGTTTGCAGGTCTTCGGGTGATGGAAATCCATTCTTTAAATCTGTCTTCTATTAATCAAAAAAGAGGTATTCACGTACTGGGAAAGGGAAATAAGTCTCGGTATATTCCGTTACCTAAAAGGCTAATGGAAGAATTACAATTATATATAGAAGAAAATAGGATTTATCCAATGAAAGGGCAGGAGGATGCGCTCTTTATTTCAAGACGAGGGAAGCGAATTTCTCGAAGAAGAATTCAAGAAATTACAGAACGGATTATCGATCAAATGGGAAAGGAATATCCAGAGTTAAAATGGAAGGAAAAAGGAATATCTAGTCACAAGTTAAGACATAGCTTCGCAACACATTTAGTGCGGGATGGTCGAGATATCCGAACTGTACAAGAGCTACTTGGACATACAAATTTAAATACAACCCAAAAATACACACATGTTTCCGATTCGCAAAAGGAAAAGGCAATGGATTTAGAGATTTCAGAATACATGTAGAGATACCATAATAATATTATGTAAACTTAAAATCATTCTAATTCATAATCTAACATTTGACAGAATATATATATAAATAGTCTATGATCTAAACATAATCCCTTTTCTTTGCAGTGAGGCCATATCCCATGTGCTTACATCAAGAGAAGGGATTAGTCTGTCAATGAAAGATAAGGGAAGTGTTTTTCGATGCCAAGTAAAAAGCATTCAATTATCGTCCACGCTAACGCAAAAAAGGTTTGGGATTTTGTTCGCTCCATGAATAACTGGGCTCCTTTAGTACCTGGCTACATCTACCATCAAATCATAAACGATACGGTTTCTACTTGGGAATTCAAAATTGATATGGGGCTTTTTAAGAAGAAAGTGGAAATGAAAGTAAAGATATTAGAATGGAAAGAACCATCAAAGGTTACTTTTGAATTAGTTGGGATTAATGAGCATTTTGAAGGCAATGGCTATTTTATGGTAGAGGTGAAGAATGCAAATTATACAAAAATGACGGGTTATTTAGAAATAAATTCTACAGGAACTTTTCCGAATGTAACGAATAATATCATGCAGCCTAAATTAGAGGAGATTGCAGAAGAATTGACGATAGCTGTGAGTAAAGCAATCGAAAGTTTATGATAATAACATTATGTTAACTAAACTGTTCAATGATGAAATGAGAACATTCTATTTCTTCATTGGACGTTTTATTAATTTTTTGTAAATTTTTCGTTAATTAACTTGGTTAAAAAGATATCCTCCTATATGATAAAGATTACTAATTTTATTGGAGGTATCTCATTGGAAAAAGAAAAACAATGGAAGAAAAGTAAAACTTTTTTAGAAATTTTACTTATTTCCACAAAGTTAGGATTCACTTCATTTGGAGGGCCAGTTGCACATTTAGGTTATTTTCACAATGAATATGTACGACGAAGGAAATGGTTAGACGAAAAAAGCTATGCTGATTTAGTAGCTCTTTGTCAATTTCTACCTGGCCCAGCGAGCAGTCAGGTTGGAATAGGGATAGGAATTTTACGGGGAGGACTCCTCGGCGGGATCATTTCTTTTTTAGGCTTTACATTACCTTCTGTTATTGCTTTGATGATTTTTGCTAGTGTAATAGAGGTCTTAGATATAGAGAATGCAGGTTGGATACATGGTCTTAAAATAGTTGCAGTTGCGATTGTTGCCCATGCGATACTTGGTATGGCCAAGAATTTAACACCAGACCTAAAAAGAAAGACGATTGCACTCTTTGCATTAGTGCTTACACTCTTATGGCAAAGTGTCTTTTCCCAAGTAGGGGTAATTATATTTTCAGCTTTAATCGGCTATTTTCTATATAAACAGCAAACAATGCAGCAAGTTCAAGAAGAAGTTACTTTTCCAATTTCAAAAAGAGTAGCAAGTGTTTCTTTATTATTATTTTTTGCCCTTCTTTTCCTTTTACCAGTAATACGCGAGCTATTTACATACCCATGGATTGCCATGTTTGATAGTTTTTATCGATCTGGCTCTCTTGTATTCGGAGGAGGACATGTAGTTTTGCCTCTTTTAGAGCGTGAATTTGTCCCTGGTGGATGGTTAAGCGAAGAAGCATTTCTTGCAGGATACGGTGCAACACAGGCAGTTCCTGGTCCTTTGTTTACATTTGCTGCATATATTGGAACAGTTCTGAATGGATGGGGAGGGGGACTACTTGCGACATTCGCCATATTCCTGCCAGCCTTTTTATTAGTTGTTGGAACACTTCCATTCTGGAACTCCTTCAGAAAGAACACGAAAATTCAAGGTGCTTTAATGGGGGTAAATGCTGCAGTTGTCGGAATACTAATCGCTGCATTTTATCATCCTATTTGGACTAGTAGTGTCTTACAGGCAAGCGATTTTGCTTTTGCAGCCATTTTATTTTCGATGTTAGTTTATTGGAAGCTTCCATCATGGATCATTGTTATTACAGGTGTAGTTGGTGGAATGCTACTTTCATATATCCCATTGTAATATTTGAAATAAAAACCTATAAGCGAGTGATTATCTCGCTTATAGGTTTTTATTTTTTAAGCTTTTGTTAACTGGCTATATAAATTACCCATTTCAATCGCGTTAACTGCAGCTTCCCAGCCCTTATTTCCAGCTTTCGTGCCTGCTCGTTCGATCGCTTGCTCAATATTTTCCGTAGTCAGAACACCAAAGATAACAGGGATTTCCGTACTTAACGAAACATTAGCCACACCCTTTGCGACTTCATTACTTACATAATCAAAATGAGGTGTAGCGCCACGAATAACAGTGCCAAGTGTAATAACCGCATCATATTTACCAGACGCAGCTAGTTTTTTGGCAGCTAAAGGAATTTCATATACACCAGGAACCCACATTACAGAAATGTCATTCTCGTTTACTCCATGACGATTTAACGCATCTTCTGCTCCTGATAAAAGTCTAGTAGTAATAAATTCATTAAAACGGGACACAACAATCCCAATTTTTAAGCCAGTTCCAATTAAATTTCCTTCAAATACTTGTTTCATTATTTATTCCACCTTTTGTAATAAACTTTGTCTATATCGAATTAAATCCTGTATGGTAATCATTTTTAAATCAAATTTTTCAGCAATCAACTTTAAATCTTTCACTCTTGCCATTGTTCCGTCTTCTTTTAAAATTTCACAAATAATTCCAACTGGTTTTGCTCCTGCAAGTATCGCCAAATCAACAGCTGCTTCTGTGTGTCCATTGCGGTTTAGCACGCCACCATCTTTTGCGATGAGAGGAAAGATGTGACCTGGTCTTGTAAAATCATCAGCAATTGCGCCTGCATCAACCAATTTGCTTATTGTATGGGCACGTTCAAACGCACTAATTCCTGTTGATGTCTCTCTATGGTCAATACTAATTGTAAATGCAGTGCTTCTCGGATCACTACTATTTGTCACCATCGGAGGGAGTTGAAGTTTATCTGCTAAAGCATGTTGGATGGGAACACAAATAAGACCACGACCCTCTTTTGCCATGAAATTGATCATTTCTGGTGTAACATGATCTGCCAATCCAATGAAATCTCCTTCATTTTCTCGATCTTCATCATCACAAACAATGATAACTTTACCTTTTTTTAAATCAATTAAAGCATTTTCAATGGAATCAAACATCGTTTTCATCCTTTCATAGTATAAATTCATGATTAAAAACCATTTTCTCTTAAAAAGGAAGCAGTTAGGTTTGATTCTTTTTTTACGACTGGATCTTTGTCTCTATTCATAAAGGAATAAAAATATTTGGCCAAAAGATCAAATTCAATATTAACAAGCTCACCTTTTCGTCTATTCCCAATCATACTGACTTTAGAAGTATGGGGGATGAGCGATACGAAAATAGAAGTAGGAGTCGTTTTAAAAATGGTTAAACTCGTTCCGTCAACGGTGATAGACCCTTTATCCATGGTTAGATGCACTTGATTCTCTGGAATTTGAATTTCTACCAATGTGCTATTTTCCACTTTTTGTGTGGAGATAATCGTACCTGTACAATCAACATGTCCAGACACAAAGTGCCCACCAAACCTTCCATCAGCAGCCATCGCTCGTTCTAAATTAACGCCTGTGCCACTACTTAGAAGTCTAAGAGTTGTATCATTATAAGTGTTTGGCATAACATCGACTGTGAATAAATTATAGTCAAAGGAAGTAACCGTTAAGCATACACCGTTAACGGCAATACTATCACCGATTTTCATATCCTCCATAATTTGTTCTGCTTGAATCACTATGGAAATCGTATGCCCTGTCTTTTTACTATGCTTCACAACACCTAATTCTTCGACTAGTCCAGTAAACAAGGGGAATTTCCTCCTTTCTACAACGTGTATTTTAAAGCTCTTAAATAGCTAATGGGGGTCAACCATTTTTAATGGATAGAACTAAATTCTAAAAGTCCCTGAAAAAAACATCATAAAACCCCGTATAAAAACTTATACGGGGCCAAGTACATACTTAAATAAACGTATTGTATGAGAGAAAAGCTGTCTTTTATCGATTGTTGTTTGTAACTAACACTGTCAATGGACATCATTCAAAATCCTTTTTGAAAAAAAGGAAGAACGATTCTTAGCTTTCGTATAGTTAGCACATATTACGTCAACTAAAACACACCACTATACAGCATCACCAAATACAACAAAACAAATCCATAGAAAAACAGGAAAAAGAATTGTGAAAAATCTTTTCATTCTATAATTCATACCATATTGTTTACTGTTATTTGCCTTCTCCCATCCAGACTTTACTGTCGGCTTTGGTTTCTCACCAAATCCACCGTTTTATAAATTAGCTATATCATTCGAATAAAAAGTATTGCAATTAGCCAATAATCAATCTCATAAAACGGGTCACGGGCTTAGAGTTTTACGAACACTCATCACCGCCGGTTGGGAATTTCACCCGACCCCGAAGGCGATTACACGTATTGTGTAATCATAACTATTTAATTAACTGTATCGTACACCTTTTCCTATCAATTATCAATAATTTTATTTTAAGTACTCTTTTTACACTACAGGTTAAGGAATAACTCTACTATAAAAGAGGTGTTTCTTTTATTGATTTGGTCACACTAAAAGTAAAAAGTGGAGGCATGAAATGAAAATTGCAGAAAATGTATTTGGTTATCGAACAGCAATTGCTAATATAGCCTATATTGCAGGATTAGGACCGAAGAAAGAGGATTGGGTCCTTATCGATACAGGAATACCCTATTCAGCGTCGTTTATCCTAAAAAACACAAAACAACTTTTCAACGAGAAGAAACCACTAGCAATCATTTTAACCCATGCTCATTTTGATCATATTGGCGCATTACAGACCCTTGTTAATAAGTGGAATGTTCCAGTATATATTCATGAAAAAGAAATTCCCTATTTAGGGGTAGCGTCAGGAAAATGCGGATTTACAACGTTAAGGAAATCAAAATATAAAAAGCCTAATTTCTCGGTGTTATAAGTGAAAAATTAGGCTTTAGTTACTTCATTAAAGCGCCTGATTGTTGAAGACTAAAGTTTATATTCACCAAGAAATGCT
>NZ_JBQHVO010000095.1:0-10559 GCF_052064465.1 Niallia sp. HCP3S3_B10
ATGTTCTGCCTGTTATGATAATGATAAAAAATAAAGTGGCAAAACCAACGATGACTTTGATCGTCAGTAAACCAATATTGACTTCTTCCAACGTTTTTTCCTCCAATTTAAATTTTACTTAGTTGTAAGATCTTGAGGTTTAGATAAAGAGGCTAGTTTTAGTATTAAAGCTCGAGTTACAATTCCAACCATGATGTAATATATGAATGAATATCTGTATCTCCACTCTAAATAATTAACAAGTTTGACCCACTCGCAAAAGGGTTCACCTATAAAGGCATATGTTAGTGCCATAATGATCTGGGCTAAAATAAAAGATTTCCATCTTCTAAAATATTGATATAACAACATGTAAGCTACAGGTACCATTGAAAAATCAAAAGGAAAGGCCCTAGGAATAAAAGGTAGGAATGCAATGGGTAATCCCAAAAACTGTATTGTGCACCAACTACATCTAATAAGGTTGTTGTTATGATAATTATGGTACCAAATAACAAAATTTCTAAAATAATGTCTCGTTTAACAAGTTTAGCCCATATAACCCAAGGCACAACTAAAAAAAACGACTAGTATCCACCATTCCCAAGTTAAAAACTCATTTTTCAGCCAACCATTTAATTCTAAATGATACAGCTTATCTTCTAATAAACGTATTTCCTTAAGATTTTCAAATATATTATCTATTGATATCACCTCTATATTTAAATGAAAAGGTAACAGATATTTTTGAATTCAAACTCTTTGAGCTGCCTTTTTAGTATTACCGTTTTTTAGTAATGAATTTCCATCGTAAATAAGAAAAAAACCATATTGAAAGTTCTTCTAACAAGGGTTTTCGACTCTTTTCAAATCAATCAGAAATATTTTAAAAACAATGAAATTTTTTAAATCTAGATTTAACATAGAACAATAAAAACAGGATACATCAACTCATAATAATGGAGAGAGCAGGCGAGAACCCTGTTCAACAATGCGCTCGGTCAGGGATCGTTGCAACAAGTCTTCAATTCTTAATGGTACAGAATCAGCAAGATCACGCTCGAATTGATGTGTAAGTTCCATCGCCACATCAGTACTGTACAAGACTTGACACACCTCATAATTCAGGCGAAAACTTCTCATATCATAGTTTGCTGAGCCTACGGCAGCAATCTCCTCATCGATGGTCAACACCTTCGCATGTATCATTCCTTTGTCGTACTGGTAGATTTGAACTCCAGCTTCTATAAGTTCTCCGTAATAAGTACGGCTTGCAAGACCCACGATTTTTTGATTATTGTGGCGCGGAACCAGCAATCTTACACGGACACCACGAGTTACTGCTGTCTTTAATGCCATGATAATATCCGTTTCTGGTACAAAATAGGGAGTTGTTATATCAATAGTCTTGGTCGCCTGTGTTATACATATAAAGTAAGCTTGACGAATAACTGGGGTAGGAATTCCAGGGTTTCCTTCCAACGTATGGATGTACGCTTTTTGCAATTCTCCTGTCTTTGTTTGGGTATTGTCTGTTTTACCTTCTATAGGCCATAACTCAGATCCTAATTTGGCAGGCCATCTTGAAAGATCTATGCTGCCGGTTGGATTGATTTCCTTTGATTTATATTTTGGGATTTTAGTGGCCTTTTTCGTTGCCTCAGATTTTGTTTTTGACTTTATCCGTTCTGGTACAGCGATATTCCAATGAACGTCGAAGATAGTCTGCAAGTCGCCTGTTGCTTCCCCTATAATTTGCAAATGAGTGTCCCTCCAAAATCCTACGTCTGGCTTTAATCCTGTATATTCATACCCAACGTTCATACCGCCAGTAAAGGATTCCTTTCTGTCAATCGTCACAATCTTACAATGATCCCGATAATTCCAATTGGACAAAATCCAGGGAAATCGCAGAGGAAATATTGTCCTGCATTCTATCCCTGCTTCAACCATCTGCCGGATTTTTTCACGCGGGAATTTATAACTCCCCAAGCTATCTCTCATAAAACGAACCTGCACTCCATTTAATGCTTTTTCGATTAGCAGTTCTGTGATTCGATTACCAATTTGGTCGTTCCGATAGATGAAATATTCCAGATCAATGGTTTCTTGGGCTTTTTGCAGGGATACAAGGAGTTGATCATATTTTGCTATCCCATTGTTAAACACTTGGACTTGGCCCATTCGAAGCCCATTCACAGTGAAATGCCGTAAAGCATTGGCAATTACCGATGCTGAAGCACCGAATGTCTCAGGTAATTTGTTAGATTCATTTTTAGAACAGGTCAATCTTTTTCGATGAATAAACTTAGGGTTTGATATGCTAAGATATAGCCAGAAACCAATGACAGGTAAAAAAAGGACGATTATTATCCAATTCAAAGCCTTGGCAGGCCGACGAACTTCCCAAATTGCTATGAATAAGATAAAGAACGTATTTAACAGGTATAGATAAAAAATCCACTCCAACTGGAATCCCTCCTTCTGTTTCTCTTATCATGTACAAACTATGTAACCAGTATACGTATGGAATATGAAGGGATTGTCTGTTATATATTATGGACTACCTTTATAAGAACTTGTATAAGATATTAAGAACGAAAAAAAGAGAATTAAGGTTGGGAAAGTTCTGACATCAAGAAAGGCGTAATGATCTGGGCACTGTCCTAACTAGAGACTTAGTGATTTTGAAAATTACCATCTGGTAAATTCCTAAATATAGGTATAATTTTTTATAAATTTGGAAAATGAAATTGGTAAATGCAATAAGGAGTAAATAAGAGAAAACATTAATTTATATTGGGAGGAAATCGTCTTAAAATTAGTCGTTAACATCTTTTTTGTTAATGTTTAATGAATGATCGGTATCTCTAACAGCAGCATAAAAAAAATCTTTGATTTGAAGATATCACTTTGCCTTTAGTTCTTCCTTTAACCACTTTTCATTTTTGTTGATAAATTTTAATTTACGCTTTTGCACTTTCCCTTCAATGACAACGACTATGGGTAATCCGCGGTATTCCACTTTCATATGTAAATCTTTTGGAGTAATAGGAACTAATTCTTTTCTTGGAAAAATGCTAATTTCACCTGTTGCTTCCAAAATCGCATATTCATTATCGTGAATATCCGGATATCCTGTTGTTCTTAAATTAGACAACAGCTCAGGTAAAGGATATCTACTTTCCTTTAAATTTCGATTAAGATAAAAAAGAATCGCTCCAAAATCATGAGGGGTAAGTTGGGATAGAGCTGATTTCCCTAAAATATTTACTGCTACAATAAACACAATATAGATAAAAATAACTTTAACTAAAAAAATAGACACTTCTAACACCTCGTAAAAAAATTCACCTTAGTCCGAAATTGGACTAAGGTTTTTAAACTTATTTCAATTAAAAATGGTATCTTTTTTTCGTCATGTATGAATCTAAGCTAAATCCTTATCCTTTTAAAATAGGGGTCACTTTATCAATGGCTTCTTGTAATTTTTCACTGTTTAACCTATACATTTGTTTGGCGTCTTTTGATTCCGTTCCAAGAGCAAATAGTTCTAAGTCTGCTTGACATTTTTTCAAGGTTGAAAGAATTAAGGGTCTTTCTTGTGGGGGGGCGACTTGTAATTTATCGTCAAACAGATCAATCGTTAACTCTCCGTAAGAATTAACCTGTCCCAGAAATACATTTTCAATCGTTACCCCTAGTTTTTCTAATTCAGTTTGTAGCCAAGCCCGACTTCGTCCAATCGTGGCTAGTGGTTCATCCATTATTGTACCATCCATAATAATGGTCTGAGGCTCCTTGATTGAAGCAACCTTCAAGTTTATATCCTTTGCTGTTAAAGGTTGATTTTCTTTCTTTAGCATCACAGATAAATCACCTGTTGCCTCTAAAACAGCAAATTCTACATCAGAGACTTGAAAGACATCCTTCCTGCGAAGTAGCTCTAACAGTTCATCTGTCGTATATCTTTCCTTTTTTAAATTATCTTCCATAATCTTCCCATCTTTGATAAATACAGTTGCTTTTCCTTCTATAAAATTGCGAAAACCTTTACTTTTTAAGGAAATTAAATCACTGAAAAAGGGAATAGCCGCAAAAATGACAATTCCAATAATTCCGTGAAAAATGTTCCGTTCAAGTCCCGTAGCCACTTCTGCACCAATACTTCCAATAGACATACCGGTGACATATTCAAAGAAAGATAGTTCTGAAATTTGCTTTTTCCCTAACCATTTTGTAATGAAAAATAAAACAGCAACAAATAATGCTGAGCGTACAGCTATATCTAACCATTCAGGCACTGCTTACACCCCCTGTAAATATAGTTTTTCTAGAAACCTTTGTACTGAAGTTCCTCTCCTTCTAGTTCTCCTACTCTTTTTTTTAAATCTTTTGTTACTTCGTGTACTACCATCATAGCCTCATGCAAAGTTCGCTTCGATTCATCATCAAGAGTCCGTAATGCTAAACTTGAGAGACTTGCTTCTACCCCTTTTAGACTGGCAAAACACTGTTTAACATCTGATCCTACTGTCATCCTAATTCTCCTTATCCTTTTGGCTTAAAAATTAAAGCTCCTATCATGCCGAAAACAATGGCAGCTGAAATACCAGAACTAGTTACTTCAAACATTCCTGTCAGTACACCAACTAACCCATGTTTTTCTGCTTCCTGCATCGCACCATGAATAAGCGAATTCCCAAAACTTGTAATCGGAACGGTAGCCCCTGCCCCAGCAAAATCAATCAAAGGCTCGTATAGTCCAAATCCATCTAAAAGAGCCCCAATCACTACAAGAGCACTTAAGGTATGACCTGGTGTCAATTTAAATACATCAAACATAATTTGCCCAATGATACAAATTAAACCGCCTACGACAAAAGCCCAAAAATAGATCATGTTAATTGTTCACCTCCGTATTCAATTGACACTGCATGGGCGATACAAGGAATTGTTTCATTTTGCTGAAAGGACAACGGTGAAAGCAAAGCACCTGTAGCCACAACTAACATTCGTTTAAATTCACCTTTTTTCATGCGGTTTAATAAATGCCCATAAACTACCGTTGCTGAACAGCCTGCACCGCTTGCTCCTGCAAGAACGGGTTGTCCTTCCCGATAAATCATAAGGCCACAATCCTGGTATTGTTCTTCACTAATAGGAGTTCCATGCTTTTTAAATAGATCCATGGACACTTCCTGTCCGATTTGGCCAAGGTCACCGGTTACAATTAAATCGTAATAAGATGGCTCAACATTTCGTTCCTTTAAATGGGCTTCAATGGTATCAACCGCAGCTGGCGCCATAGCTCCTCCCATGTTAAATGGATCTGTCAATCCCATATCGATTACACGACCAATTGTGGCAGATGTGACATGAGGTCCTTCCCCAGAATCACTTAATAGGGCTGCACCTGCACCAGTAACCGTCCATTGTGCCGTAGGTGGCTTTTGTCCACCATACTCAGTTGGATACCGAAATTGTTTTTCAACAGCTGTATCATGACTGGAAGCTCCTGTTAACAAATATTTCGCTCCTTTTGTATTTACAATATAAGCACCTAGAGCCAGTCCTTCCATCGAGGTAGAGCAAGCACCGAATAAGCCAAAATAAGGAGCTCCAATCGTTCTGCTAGCGAAACTTGTTGGGGTGATTTGATTGATTAAGTCCCCAGCTAGGATAAATTGAACTTGATCCTTTTGTATGCCCCCTTTTTCCATGGCTTTTTGGCAAGCCTCTTCAAAAAGGATTTTATGTGCTTTCTCATAGGAATCCTGCCCAAGCCATAAATCAGCATGAAGAGTATCGAAATCATCTGGGATAGCACCATTGGCTTCAAATGGTCCACCAACGGTTCCAGTGGAGATAATGACAGGCTTTTGTTCGAAGATCCATGTACGATGACCTGCTAGCATTATAAACCACCCCATCTGATTAAAATTGTTTTAATTAAGGCAATGATAAAAGCAGAAAACACACCAAATAAAATGACAGAACCGGCTAGTTTAAACATATTGCCGCCTACGCCCAGTACAAATCCTTCGGTTCGATGTTCAATGGCAGGTGATATGACCGCATTGCCAAAACCTGTTACAGGTACAGCTGTTCCAGCCCCACCAAATTGGGCCATTCGATCATATACGCCAAAACCAGTAAGAAGCATTGTAATAAAAATTAACGTACCCACCGTCGGATTTCCGGCCGTTTGCTCAGTAAAATCGAAATAATAAATGTAAAAGTCTGAAATAAGCTGACCAATCAAACAAATAAGTCCACCGGTTAAAAAGGCCTTAATACAATTTTTAACAACCGGTCTTTTGATCTCTCGTTGTTTTTGCAATTTTTGATATTCCTGTTGCACAGGAGTAAGTTGTTTCTTTTGATTGTTAGACATAACTCGATCCTTCCTCTTTAGGTTTGTTCCTTCATAAGACTTTTCAGTTTGTTCAAATCATTTTTTAAGTTCTTCTTATTCATATCGTTTTTTTTCAGTCTTTGCTCGACCTTTTCGAGCTCCCAGAATATTTTTTTATCAGTCGAAACAAAAACTTTATAGTCGGGATACTTTTTTTCTAAGTCGGATTTTACTGACTTCTCGATACTCTTTAATCGAAATCGATCAAAATTCTCAACTTTAATCGCTGCCATAAGCTCTTTATCAGTATTCACAGCTTTTACGTCTGTAATATCTTCCTTGGCAATTATCTTTTCTTTCGCATGATTGGCAACGGATTGATCAATTGGCTTACTTGTATGTACTTGTGAAATACCAAAAGTACTATTACCTTGAGTAAATTCATTTTGATTACCATTACATCCTGATGCGAAACCAATGACCATTATAATAAAAAGTAGGTTTTTCAATGTGGTTATTTTATCTTTCAAAAAAACACCTCCATTTTTTTCCATTATTTGAACAGCTGAAAAAAGGTTGGTTAAGAGGCCAACCTTTTTTCGCCTTACTAATTACTGTTGTTTGTATTGAGGTTCTTCTTGTTCGATTTGTTGAACACGTGGTTCAATGCTGTCTACAACGGATTGGGTTTGCTTAGCTGCATCTTGGTAAAGTTGCTTAGCTTGTTGATTATCTGTACTAAGAGCAAATGTTTCAAAGCTAGCTTGAGCACTTTTCAATCCTGCTAGAGCTGTTTTAACGTCATTTATTACTGTCATGATAATTTCCTCCTTGAATTTTTTTTACTCTTTTATTTTGCTTTATGGAGAATTTTTTATTCAATGATTTTTGGGAAATTTAAATCTAAATTATTTTTGACGTATAGCTCCATTTTTTCGATAATAACCCCTTTTCCATATCCCCATCATTTCTTCTATTTCTCGTTGACAGCAATAACTCTTATAACTTTTCATTTTTTCTTTTCTCAACTTCAATTTCTTTTACACCCCTACCTTTATAAAATAAGATGATTGTATTTCCTGAAAGGACTAATATTTTTCCCATTTTTCGGATATTATCCCAAAGTTTTAAGAGTTTCTCCCTCTTAATCATCCTATTTATGGGTATTTAACATTGAAAATGTAATAACAAAGATAAACGCATGCATTTGTCGCCGTATTAAGGTTTGTCTAATACATAAAAAGGAACTGTTTTGTTATTAAACATCAAATTTTTCATACATTTTAGAAGGTGAAAAAATGACAACAAAACAAAAAAGGAAATCCTTTCAACGTTTAACGTTAAAACCAAAAAAGGACATTGAAGAAATAAAATTTGGGATTAATCTGAGAGAAAAAGGGTAATAACTGACAAGAAACCAACCTCTTAAACTAGACACAATAATGGTTTAACGCTGTCCATTATGATGTATTGGTTCTACGATCCTTCTATCCATATTCTGTATAAAATAATTTTTTTAACAGACACTATAAAAAACGTTGAAGGAAATGATAAGAATGACAGAGCGTAATAATAATGAGAGCTTGCCAGGTTATGAAAAAATTAAATCGATTCTTAATGAATCACCCGACTTGAATTGTCGAAAGATTGAAGCTGGACAAGTGGGGATTCATATTATTTTCATGAAGATTTTAATTAAGCCAGAGATTCTAAATGAATATGTCATTAAATACATTGAACAACTTTCTGTAGAATACTTACATTACACCTATTTAATGAAAAACATTCCTATAGAAGAAATAATGGTAAATATAGAGGAACAAGAAGTTATCTCTTCCCTATTAAATGGATTTGCTTATATTTATTTCTTAGAAGAGAAAAAGGGATTCATGGTGAACTGCGCAAATCCCATTGAACGCTCTATTGAGAAAGCAGAAACAGAATCGTTAGTATATGGACCTAAAATTTCGTTCACTGAATCATTAACTTCTAACGTTAAGATAATCAGACAAAATCTAAATGATTATAATTTGTGCACGGATGAAATAAAGATTGGGGAACGCGCTCAAAAGCAAGTAAGAATTGTATATATAAAAGATATTGCTAACGATGACACTCTTCAGACACTTAAGGAAAGGATTAAACAATTAAAAACGGATAATATAAGTGACAGTTCCGTTTTGGCTCAATGCCTAGAAGATAATCATTACTCTTTATTTCCACAATTTATATTAACAGAGCTGCCCGATCGATTCATCTACTCGATTATAAACGGGCGAATTGGTGTTTTTATAGATGGTAGCCCAGTAGGGATTATAGGTCCTGCTAATTTTTTCTCATTTTTCGAATCAACAGAAGATATCTATTTGAGATGGTCTTTAAGTACATTTATTCGTTTTATCCGATTTTTTGCTATGGTAGGTTCTATTTTTTTAACAGCCATTTATGTGGCTGCCATGACTTATCATTTTGAACTCATACCATCTAAATTGTTATTTATCATTGGACAATCACGTTCACAAGTTCCTTTTCCGCCCTTATTAGAAGCACTCTTACTAGAATTGTTAATTGAGTTACTTAGAGAAGCTGGTGCCCGCCTTCCTTCAAAAGTAGGACAAACAATGGGAATTGTAGGAGGTCTTGTCATTGGCCAAGCAACGGTTGAGGCAGGATTAACTAGCAATATTTTAATTATCATTGTTGCATTTAGTGCATTAGGGGCATTTTCGGCTCCTATTTATGAAATGGGCACTGCTGTCAGAATTGCTAGATTTCCAATCATTATTTTAGCAGGTGTTTGGGGGTTAAATGGAATCATTTTTGGTATATGTATTCTAATGGTTCACTTGTTAAAATTAACTTCTTTAAATAAACCTTATCTTGCACCTCTATATCCGCTAAGAATGAAAGATTTGCAATATTTTTTAATACGTCTCCCCCACCATTTTTATATGAGGCGACCGTTAGTAAATCGACCAAAAGACTCCATTCGCCTAAAGGAGCGATTAAGAAATATAACAGATTTAGATGAATTTTGAGGTGCAAAATGAAATCAAATATACGATTTGTTAACGCCTTTATGGCGTTTTATATCATACACACTTCGCAAATTGGTATGGGAATTCTTGGAGTCCCAAGAATTGTGTATCTAGAATCAAAAAAAGATGCTTGGATATCCATTTTACTATCTGGTTTATTCGTTAGCTTGATTACATGGTTAATGATTTCTATCCTAAAAAAAAATGAAGGTGGTACTCTTTTTGAAATTCATGAACATATATTCGGACGCTTGATTGGTAGTATTTTTAACTTCCTTATTGTCATTTACTTTATTGCCGTCCATTATTCGATTACCATTAGTTATGTCGAGTTGTCACTAACATGGGGATATGAAGGTGTCTATGAATGGTTCGGGGTATTGGCTTTATTAATATTAACCATTTATGCTGTATCCGGCGGATTTAGAGTAGTGACCGGTGTTTGCTTCTTATCCTTTTTATTGACTATATGGCTGCTATTTGTTATGTACCAACCACTTCAAACCATAAACCTAACTAGGATTTTACCTATTATGACGACAACTCCTTCAGAAATTATGAAAGGAGTTTTCAAGAGCAGTTATACAATGTTAGGTTTCGAGACGTTATTTTTTATTTTTCCATTTATAAAGGAGAAAAATAAACTACAGCTGTTTAGTCAAATAGCAGTCTGGTTTACGACCATTCTTGTTTTAATAACAACTGTTGTTTCTATTTTATTTTTTAGCGCGAAAGAATTAGAAAAGAATGTATGGCCTGTTGTCAGCATGATTAGCACGGTCCATTTTCCATTTATTGAGCGCTTTGAATTTGTTGCGGTTCCATTATGGATTTTAGTTATTTTTCCAAACCTATGTATCACTCTGTATATTTCTTCCATGGGTATTAAACAGATTTTTCATATAAAACAGAAATATGGAATATGGCTCATCTCCATTATCCCTTTTATCTGCAGTTTTTTAATTACTAAAAGAGTAGATAATAATTATTTTTTTGATCAAATTGGCAAAATTGGATTTTTTCTGTGGTTTATCTATCCGATTTTCTTGTATGGAATAACCATTATAAAATCAAAAATCAATACTCGTTCCAGAAGTCCTGCGGTAATATGTCAAGTACCAAAATCTAAGGAATTGGAAATTGTAAGCCAACCAATACCTAAAAAAGACAATACTTAAGAAACC
>NZ_JBQHVO010000096.1:0-10380 GCF_052064465.1 Niallia sp. HCP3S3_B10
AAAGAAAATGTTTAGAAAGCGGATACAAAATTAAAAGTTTTATTTTATAAAAAGGGAGCTAAAAAAACTCCCACAAAAACTTGACTCAATCAATCAATATAGGCATATTTTTATGGAAAAAAACCCTTCAAGTTTTAAAGCTTGAAGGGTTTTTTCGATTGCTTAAGATGTTATATATGGAGCAAAATGCACTTGTGGAAAGAAAGTCTTTAGAACCATTTCCTTAGAGAAATCTTTATTTTATAAATAACGTTATAATTTTTGGGAATATTATCTGTTATATGCCAATTTAAAGGATGATTATCATGTCCCTCGCTATTCTAGCATTGTTAGCTTGTTTCGTGTTGATTGTATTTGCGATTGTTCCTAAAGGGTTAACACTTACTGAAATGGTTTTTTTGTACTTTATAATCGGAATATCAACGATTACTTTGTTTACTATACTTGATGTTAATTTGCAATGGGTGCCACTTACTCGAAGTGTGGAAGGTTCTTTTGCCATGTATATATGTCGTTTTATTGTAATACCCTTTCAAATTCTTTTGTCTGTATGTGTACTTCAATCTAATTGGAAAGCAAAATGGCGATGGGGAGCTGCGGCAACCATTCTTTTATGCTTATCATTAGAAGACCGAATATATTTGAGAACTGATATCCTTACATTCCTTAAATGGAACGAATATTACTCTGTTCTTATGTATGGGGTGTTTATGCTATCAGTATGGTGGATAGCACGCTGGTTTATTGGTCTAGATAAAGGAGAAATGAAAAAAAATGAATGAAATACGCTACGATAATAGTTTTAATACGAATGAGTGGAGTATTATCATTTCACTCCTTGTTGGATTTTTGGTGGTGTTCATACTTCCAAAACGATTTCCCAAAAAGACAACCAGTGTGTATCTCATGTGTGGCGTTTTTTTTGGTTTCTTGTTTGATCATACTTTAAGTGTATTGCCAGTTCGTTATTATATAATCAATGATAGTTCTTCCTTTGAACTTATGGATTTTTTATCCCATGTGATGTATGCGCCAATCAGTTATCTTTTCTTTTATTTATACGATCTCTTTAACATCAAACCTAATTTTATTATATTGTATATTTTAGGTTGGGCACTTGTAAGTGTTGGAGTTGAGCGGCTTTGCGGTATCATTGGTATTTTCCACTACCAACATGGATATACCATCTATTATTCTTTTGTTATTTATTTATTAGTGATAAGCATTTGGGTGATCTTTTATAGAATGATTCAAGAATATGGAGAGGAACAATATTAGCTATCCTTGATAAGTATAAATAATAGCCTTGATTAGAAAAAGAAAGAATGCGAATGAGAAGAAGATATTACTTCTTGTTTTTGCCTGAATTTTAACCTAAATAGACCTTTACAAACCTCTATTAACAGGAGTAAGATACAAAAAAATAATAAATTTCAAGTAATGTCGCTGAATTCTCCATTGTAGGAGGAGCGGAGGACCCAATTCTTTTGTGAGTAATCACTAGGGGTGAGTCCTTTTTATGAAAGGTAGGGTTATTTCTTAGACCCGAATCCGACTGCTAACTTCGCAAGCGTTGTAAGAAGAGTGAATCGAACTTGTGCTCATTGCGTAATTCATGGACCACAGTAGGATACCTCTGTGGTTTTTTGGCGTGTGAATTTTAGAATGAAAAATGATGGAATCTAAAATTTCGCGCAAGCTATGAAAGAATCATTTTGTAGGACGTTATGTTGGATGGAAGAAGGGGAAAGAATGAGGATTCCTAAGAAAAAGGATATAATTGCATTAAGCCCACCTCAGATTCTTATTTTCGTATTTTTAGCTTTTACAATACTAGGTACAGTCCTTTTAAAAGTACCTTTGGCTACAAATGGAAACATTTCATGGATAGATGCGTTATTCACGTCTACTTCTGCCATGACAGTTACTGGTTTAGCCGTAATTGATACCGGAGCTTCGTTTACCTTATTCGGAGAAATTGTGATATTATGTTTAATCCAGCTTGGTGGATTAGGAATTATGACGTTTGCTGTATTAATTTTTATGACCTTAGGGAGAAAGATTGGATTTAAGGAACGTCTTCTTATCCAGCAAGCCTTAGGGCAAACGTCTATTGGCGGAATTATTAAATTAGCGAAGCAGTTATTTTTATTTTCCATTATTCTTGAGACTGTTGCGGCAGTTCTACTAGCTATCAGGTGGGTTCCAGAAATGGGATGGGGAAAAGGGAGTTATGCAGCAATTTTTCACTCTATTTCTTCCTTTAATAATGCTGGATTTTCTATCTGGCCAGACAATTTAACTAGATATGTAGCAGACCCCGTCGTTAATATCATTATTTCTTTTCTCTTTATTATTGGGGGAATAGGTTTCACTGTTGTGTTTGATTTGTGGAAGAAATCGGAGTTTAAAAAACTTACCCTGCATACAAAGATGATGGTAGTTGGAACATTTGTCATTAATATTATTGCCGTGTTTCTTGTATTCAGCTTTGAATATGATAATCCTCAAACATTAGGAGATTTATCCTTGTCTGGGAAAATCCAAGCTGCTTATTTTCAAGGTGTAGTGCCAAGAACGGCTGGTTTTAATACAATTGATATTGGAGCCTTAAATGAATCAACCTTGTTTTTAATGATTCTACTTATGTTTATAGGGGCAGGAAGTGGTTCTACTGGTGGAGGTATTAAACTAACAACCTTTCTTGCTATCGTATTATCCGTTCTCTCTTTCTTACGAAATAAAGACGAAATCGTTGTTTATAACCGATCTATTGATGATAGAACCGTTGTAAAATCATTGGCAATCACAATAATAAGTCTTTCTGTGATATGTGTAGCTATTTTTATTTTGGATGTAACCGAGAATAATGCAAGATTCTTTGAAATTGTGTTTGAAGTAGTCTCTGCTTTTGGCACCTCAGGCTTATCGATGGGATTAACAGGTGAATTAACGTCGATAGGGAAAATGGTGATTGTTTTTGTTATGTTCGTTGGAAAAATAGGACCGTTAACGTTAGCCTTTTCTTTAGCAAAACCAAATAAATCAAAAATTCGATATCCGAAAGAAGATATTTTAACTGGGTGAGGAGAGTTCATATCTATGGGAAGAGAACTCTCCCACTCCTTAATGCTTTTCTTTTTCAAATATAAGAATAGCTTCTTCTAAAAAATCGATAATTTCCTTTCTGATAGGATAGAGATTTAGACTGGATGAGATTTTTTCTGATTTACGAACCTCCCAGAATTTTTCTTCCAATTCTTTTTCCCCATTAAATGTTTCTGAAGATAATAACAGTATTTCTTCAGCTATCAGTTGTGCATCCCTTGAATGGGGTGCTTTTTGTTCCTCTAAACAATATTCTATTCGTTTAATGAGGTGAATCCATTTCGTTATATCTTTAGGATCATTTTCTAATTTAGGTAGCTTTTCATTAAGTAACCTCTGTTCTTCTTTATTAAATATAAACTTGATTATTTTTTCTTTCTTATTTAATTCTGTTTTTTCTTTTGTAAATAAAGGAATGAGCTCTTTCCATTCGAGTTCTTCTTCTAATTTAAGAATATTAAGTAATGTGTTCGTATAATTAAGGGATTGTTGAAGCTGTTTGAGATGATTCTCTAGTTGTTCTTTATGAATGGTGATTGTTTCGAAAATCGTGATATGGTTGATTATCTGCTTTATATCATGTAAAGAAATAGAGGCTGCCTTTAGTAAAATAATTTTTTCAAGTAAAAAAACATCATTATCGTTATATAATCTTTTTCCGTTATCTTCCTTCTTAGAAGGTACAACTAATCCAATTTCGTCATAGTATCGTAGAGTCCGTATTGAAATAGATAGTTTTTTGGAAACTTCTCCTGTTGTATAAAAATTCATAAAAATGCCCCCTAATAAGTGCTTGCAGGTTACGTAACGTGACCATTTAAGCTAAATGTAACATATCAACTGTATAGGAGGAATAATTAAATGAAGCAGGAAAAATTGATTTGGGGATATAAGGAACTGTTTGCGATACTTTTGCTCATTCTTGTGGCTGTTCCAATTATTATTGAAAATATAGGACAGCGTATATTTCAAGATATCTTCCAAAATAACTTGTATGCAGGAACATTGACCGGATTAATAATGGCGGTGGTGTTTATGTGTGGACTTTATCTAATTGTATTAAAACCAAAACAATTGAAGTGGGTAGCTATCGGGCTAAAGCCATTTCCGAGGAGTGATTGGAAAGTAATAGTAGGTGGATTTCTTCTCTTATTTGTAATGAGCATTATCATTTTATTTATAATGGATGTTATGAAAATAGGGATAGATAATAGTAAAACGGAAGCATTGAAGGATGAAAGTACTTGGTTTACTTTTAGTATAGCTTTTATCTCTGCAGCAATAATATCGCCTATATATGAAGAGATTTTATATCGTGGTTTCTTATACAAGTGGTTTCGGCTGAGGTGGGGAAAAGTCTTGGGCATATTATTAAGTTCCTTGATTTTTATGATTGTTCATATTCCAACCTATAACACGTTACCAGTAAACTTTGTTTCTGGAGTTATATTGGCTTGGACTTATGAAAAGAGTGGGTCTATTATGCCGGGGATTATTATTCATGGTTTGTTTAATGGCATTGCTGTGATTTTGACTACGATGTCTTTCTGATATTAAATGATCTATTCACTAATTAGGATAGAATTTTTTTGTATTTTATTGTATCAAATTGTGATATTACATTTTAATAGTAGAATAATAGCATATTTTGTCAGAAAATATGCTATTATTGTTATATTCGAAAAACAAAGAGAGTGCATTTGAAACAACATGGGGGAATAAGATGAAGACCTGGATGCGAATAAATCTATATTGGATGATACCAGGTGTGCTGATTTTATTAGGACTGTTTTTATTGTTTGTCCAAAACTTTTCCAAAGTGACAGCACAGCCGGAATCAGATTGGAGCAGAGGATTATTAGTTGGCCAATCTGAGGTAAATAAATTACCAGCAATAAAAGAAACAGAGGATGGCCATTACTTGTTCTCCTTTTTTCAGAAAAATAAATTAAATACGGCAGCAATGAATAAGGAGTTTCGTATAGAAAAAGAGAAGGAATATGATATTCCGGTAGATAAATGGACACAAATTTATCAAGGAAATGATCAGCTTATTTATTTTGACTATAAAAATATTTATGACCAAAATAAGACGGAATTAGTTGCTGATGTAGAGAAATTCTACCCGCTGGATTCGTCTATTCTATATGTAAAAGAAAATACGCTATTTCTATTAAATCCTGAAACAAAAAAATCTTCGAAACTGATGGAGATTAATCTAGATAAGGAAAAGATTTCTATTGAAGAGAATGATGAGGGCATACATATTCTCTTGTTTACCAAGGGAAAAAGTAATGTCGAGCTAACTTTATACCGTCTGCAGGATGGAAAAATAAATCATTTATATGAAACAAAGGTAAAGGTTGATCCTGGAAAGATAGTAAATGGGATTTCCTTCACTTTAGAGGAACAGAAACTAGCATTATTACTTCAAGAAGAGCTGGAGTTAACACAAGGTAAACCTGAGTATTTTAACTATTTTGTAGAAATTGATATTGCAAGCACCCAACCGCCTGTACAGTATGAGTTAGCATTTCAGGATCCTGCAATAGAGAACGGGAAATTAACGGAAATTTCGGATGTCGCCTTTACTTATAGGGATGGAAAACCGAGTCTTTTATTTAAAGCGAATGGTTTTACGGAAACGAAATATAATGAGAAGAGTGGATTCAATATTTATGAATCTGAAATAGGAGAAGAGGGAGATACCAAAACGGAACGGCGCAGTAATACAGCGGCGATTTCCACTATTCCTCAATGGTTAGATGAGAATACAATTGTTTGGATGGATCTTGATGGAGATGGCAATAAAGTTTATGTTTCTTCCAATGACCTGTCGGGGATAAACAAGCAAATTAAACATACATCGGAAGATTGGCTGCAGGCGCTTGGAAAAACATTTGGAATGCTTTCTACTTCCTTTTTTGCTTTTGCTCTTTCTTTCATTTGGTTAATATGGCCAATCCTATTTGTAATAGTTATGTATTTGTTTTTCAGTAGAAAAGTAGATTATGATCGACCATGGATTTTTTATACGGGAATCGGTATTTATTTAGTCGCCGCCGTACTATTTAAGGATCGTTTCTTTGTACCTAATATATTATCAAGTGCACCGGGATATTTAACCTTTTCAGGCAGTCCTTATGTCTATCTATTATTATTTGCCGTTATCGCATATCTTTTATCTATGTTAACGAAACATGTGAATGAATGGATAGGGGCACCAAGAATTATCTATTTTGTTGGTGTACATATTATTTTATTAACGATATTTTTTGGACCATATATTATTTATTAAATGAAGTGGGAAGAAGATGAATGATGGAGAGCACTTTATATAACGAGATTTTATTTGGATTCGGGCACCACCAATTATAAATAGAGGAATAGCCGATTTCATATAATTGGAGGGAATAGAATGCGGACAGAGAAGCAGATGCTAGATTTAGTGCTGAAAGTGGCTAATGGGAATCATAGAGTGAGAGCTGTTTGTATGAATGGATCAAGAACCAATCCCAATGTACCAAAAGATCCTTTTCAAGATTTTGATATTGTGTATATCGTGGATAATATGAAATCTTTTTTGAATGAGCCTGATTGGGTTGATATCTTTGGAGAACGAATCATTATGCAAACACCAGAAGATTCTTCTCTATTCCCATCAACGCTTGGTGGAAGATTCTCTTATCTTATGTTATTTGCAGATGGGAACCGGATTGATTTAACGCTTATTCCGATTGAGCAAAAGGAGAGCTACTTCCAAGAGGATGGGCTTACATTGGTTTTATTAGATAAGGATGGTAATTTTCCACATGTCCCGCCTAGTACAGATAAGGAATATTGGGTAAAAAAGCCGACAGCGGAACAATTCGCTGACTGTGTGAATGAATTCTGGTGGGTATCCACTTATGTGGTTAAGGGATTATGGAGGCAAGAAATCCTCTATGCGATTGATCATATGAATATAGTAAGAGCAATGCTTTTAAAAATGCTAGAATGGAAGGTTGGCATCAAAACAGAGTTCTCGCTTAGTGTGGGCAAAAATAGTAAGTACTTAAAGCAATATCTTGATGAGCATTCATGGGAGAAACTGCTGGAGACCTATCCTAATGGAGAGTATGACCAAGTCTGGAGAGCATTATTTTCAATGACGGCATTATTTGAGAGAGTGGCTTTAGAAGTTGGAAAACAGTTAGATTTTTGTTATCCATTGGAAGAGACGGATAAGGTAAAAAGCCATTTAAGGCATGTTTATAAGTTACAGCCTGATGCAACGGAAATATATTAAAGTTTTTGGCGGTCATTTGCAAAGCAGATGGACCGCCTTTTTAGAAAAGTGTGTATTTTTTTTAAATAAAAAGCTGGATATCCGACTTTAAGGCATCTTCCAAATACACCTTTGCATCAACAATTTCTACTTCTGGATAAAATTCTTCTTGTTTGAATCCTAGAATATCTACAGATAGTTTACAGGCAAGAAACTTTATTTGTTTTTTTCGAGCCCCTTTTAAGAAAGCTATTAGTGGAGGTGCCTCTTTTTCATCAAGCATCTCTTGCATCATCCTTTTACCGATGCCAGCATAGTTCATTCTTGATAAAGGGAGCTTTTCCACGTCTTCTGGGGTAAGAACGCCAAACATTTTTTCATAAATAGACTTACCTTCCATATCGATTTTTTCTGGATCTCTAAGCAATAAAAGGCCCCAAAATGTGAAAAACATCGTAACTTCGATATTTAAATCACGGGCACTATTTGCAAGAATTAAGCCTGCCATCGCTTTATCATATTCGCCACTAAACATTAATAAATTTAATCTTTTTTCCACTGAATTATCCCTTCTTTGTTTTAGAATATTCTTAGCATCCTAACAAAGGGTGCTTGGTATACAGACTTCACTAGATTGTCATAATTAATGGAGGGAAAAGGGAAATAAAAGATACGGGAGGAGAAGAACTAATATGTTCTATCGAAAGTTTACAGTAAATGATTTTCCATTATATTATCAGCTAGTATCTGATAAAAGTGTGATGGCACTTATTACAGAGCGAGCAATACCAGAAGAAGAGGCCAAAATAAATTTTCAGAAATTACTATATCGCAATGAGACATATAATGTGTTTGGTTCTTATGCTTTTTTTCATCCAGAAGCGGAAGCGTTTATTGGACTTGGTCATTTGACTGTAAATGAACGGAAAAAGGAGGAGGCAGAACTTGGCTATATGCTTTTACCTGATGCATGGGGGAAAGGATATGGAAGTAAAATCGCGGGAATCATACTATCATTAGCAGAACAAACAAATGTAAAGGTCGTAAAGGCAATTATTGATCCGACTAACATTGCATCGAAGAAAATCTTAATCAAGCTGGGGTTTACTTCTGAATGGATTGGAGACATGGATGGTTTGCCTGGAGAGGTTTTAAGAAAGGAATGAAGAGAATGACCAAAAAAAGGAACTATTATTAGAAAATCTTTTAGAAGTGGTTGAATATGTTTATATGTTCACGTATTATCTAAATTATATGAATTTTTTAAAGGAGTATTAGATCATGCAATCAAGAATTTCTTTTTCCACCTATGCTCTGATTGGTACGATGCTTTTTGGTATGTTTTTTGGAGCAGGCAATTTAATTTTTCCTATCCAGCTCGGACAGCTTGCTGGTACGAACTTTTGGCTAGCACTAGCGGGGTTTCTGGTTACGGCTATTGGACTGCCATTTCTCGGAATATTAGCAATTGGATTATCAGGAAGTAACGGTGTGCGCGAGCTTTCGGATCGTGTTCACCCAGCATTCGGATTTCTCTTTTCTCTCTTTCTTTACTTAACAATTGGACCATTTTTTGCGATTCCTCGTACAGCTACAGTTCCATTTGCAGTTGGGATTGAGCCATATATAGAGAATGGATATATTCCGCTTTTTTTGGCTATTTTTAGTTTTCTTTTCTTTTTGCTCGTTTACTATTTTTCATTAAATCCAGCAAAGATTATGGATGTGATTGGAAGATATTTAACGCCCGCTTTTTTATTGTTTTTATTTTTATTAATTATTGTAAGTCTTGTTCGTCCAATGGGGAGCTTTCAAGAGCCACAAGGAACCTATATAAATAGTGCTTTTATGACTGGATTTAAAGAGGGTTATAATACAATGGATGCCCTTGCATCACTTGCCTTTGGGATTGTTGTGATTAATGCAATCAAAGGGAAGGGGATTAGCGATGTAAAAAGTATTGCCAAAACAACTTGGAAATCAGGAATTTTTGCCATGTTGTTAATGATGCTTATTTATGGATTTATCACCTATATGGGATCCTCAAGTGTACAAGCTGTGGGATCTTTTGAAAATGGCGGGCTTATCTTTGCCGCTGTCGCAAAACATTATTTTGGTTCTTACGGTGGAATACTGCTTGCAATTATTATTGTACTTGCCTGTTTAAAAACTAGTATCGGATTAATTACATCTTGCAGTGAGTTTTTTCATGAGGCGTTCCCGAAGATTAGCTATAAAGCCTTTGTGCTTATCCTATGTGTTGTTTCTTTCTTATTTGCAAATCTAGGCTTAAACAAAATTATTCAATTTGCTGTGCCTGTGCTTATGTTTTTATATCCTTTAGCGATTGTGCTTATCTTACTTGCACTTTTTTCGCCATTATTTAAAGGAAAGCAGAGTGTGTATTTAACGGCCATTGTCTTAACGTTGTTCGTAAGTATACTGGATGGTTATCAGGCACTTATAGATAGCATTCCAGAAGCTAAGCTCGGCTTTTTTGAGCAAATTGGGAATTTGTATGAAAATATTCTTCCCTTTTATGAAATAGGATTGGGCTGGGTTTTACCCGCATTTATTGGAGCTTTGATTGGGTATTTGGTTCGTAAATAGGACAAGGAAAGATAGTTCTCTTTCTTCCTTTTTAGGGAAGCAAAAGAACTGTCTTTTTATTTACTCTAAATCAGCTTCTAAATTTGAAATTTGTCCTTCGTCGTATAGATAGGGATACCTGATTCAGTAAGTGTTTCAATATCGCGGTAAATTGTTCGAACGGAAACTTCAAACTTCTCGGCTAATTCGTTTGCTGTTATCGATTTTCTTTCTAGTAAGATATAGACAATTTGAAACAATCTACTTATTTTCATATGTAAAAGCTCGCTCCTTATCCTAGATAATGAATCCTTTAAAAAAAGTTGAGGCTGTGACAAAAGCATTTCAACTAATAATAAACACGAACTTTTGTATAGTTAATATACATAAAAGTTCGTGTTTTTCAGTTTGAAAAA
>NZ_JBQHVO010000097.1:0-10278 GCF_052064465.1 Niallia sp. HCP3S3_B10
AAAATGTTTAGAAAGCGGATACAAAATTAAAAGTTTTATTTTATAAAAAGGGAGCTAAAAAAACTCCCACAAAAACTTGACTCAATCTTAGGAAGTTTAACATTTGACAATATCAATTAATGACGTTATCATTTAGTGTAGAGGCGATAATATATGAAAACCCAGGATAAAATTCAAATACGTGAGTTGTTACAACAGTTGGTAAGGGACTTTGGACTTCTTCAGAAAGATGGTTCTGACTGTTGTGGAATTACAGTATCGCAAAGTCACATTGTCTATGAGTTAAGTAAGAGTCCGAATATATCTCTACAGACATTGGCAGAAAAGTTAATCATGGATACAGGACTTTTAAGTCGTCAGGTTAATAAATTGGTTGAGCTTCACTTCATCTCAAGAGTTCCAGACCCTAATGATAGAAGATATGTCCTTTTGTCACTTACAGATGAAGGGGAATCGAAAGCAGATGAAATTTCCAATCAAATGATGGAGTATCTCGGTAATATTTTCGAGCACATACAGGAAGATAAGCATCAACAGGTTTTAGAAAGTCTAAGTTTGCTATTGGTTGCAATGAACAAAAATAATGGGTTAGGTAGTTGTGCCACCAAATAAGGTGGCCTTCATTAAACAATATAGTTGATAAAGTCAATTAATGAAAAAGTCAATTAAGGGGATGGAAAAATGATTAGGAAAGTAGAGAAAAGGGATTTATCGGCTATATTAGAGATTTATAATCAAGGAATTGAAGATGGAATAGCCAGCTTTGAAGAAGAATCTAAAGACGAAAACTATATTTACAATTGTTTTAATCTTCATAATGGAAGATATTGTGCTTTCGTAGCAACCAATGAACAAGGAGAAATTATGGGGTGGGCTTCGATTAACCCATACAATAGTAGGGCTGCTTATGATTGCGTAGGAGAAATATCCATATATATACATAGGGGATTTAGGGGCCAAGGACTAGGACAGCAACTATTACATGTCTTAGAAGAAGAAGCAAAATCACAGGATTTCTACAAACTAGTGCTCTCTACATTTCCTATAAATACTTTAGGCCAAGGTTTATACCGAAAACTAAACTATAGGGAGGTTGGATTATTTAAAAATCAAGGAAGATTAAGAGGCAAATTTGTAGATGTAATGATAATGGAAAAGTTGCTTTTTGATCAAGATTACTATTTGTTAAATACAAAGGAGAGTAATTAATATGTCTGATTTTATCTTATCATCTTGCTGTCAGCCATCGGATGAAACTCAAGAAAATACAACTATCAGTAAAGAACTACCTATTGCTATTATTGGGGCAGGTCCTGTAGGTTTAGCTGCTGCAGCTCATTTGATTCAATATAAGCAAAAAGTGATTGTTCTAGAAGCTGGAACAGAAGTGGGAGCAAACATCCTTACTTGGAAGCATATAAAACTATTCTCACAATGGAAATACAACATCGATAAAGCAGCATCTACTTTATTAGAGAGAGATGGATGGGAACAACCGAATCTTGAGGAAATACCTACTGGTAAAGAACTCGTGGAAAATTATTTAATCCCTTTATCAAAGATTCCAGAATTACAAGAAGTAATAGCTTTAAATACAAAAGTCATTTCTATAGCCAAAAAAAATACCGATAAAATGAAGACAGCTAACAGAGAGAATGTCCCATTTGTTATTTATACAGAGTATAAAGGGACTATTCAAGTTCTTGAGTCAAGAGCTGTCATTGATGCTACTGGTACATGGGGAAATCCTAATCCAGCTAACTCCAATGGAGTTTGGTTAGAATCAGAAAAATCCCTGAAGGACAACATTTTTTATGGGTTACCTGATATCTTGGGAGAAAGTATAAACCGCTACAAAAATAAGAAAGTAGCAGTTATAGGAAGCGGTCACTCTGCCATTAATGCTTTATTAGAATTAGGGATTTTAAAGGAAAAGAACCCTAAAACAGAAATTATATGGATTATCCGCAAAGAACGGGTAGAGGATGCATATGGTGGAGAGGAAAAGGATGCCTTAGAAGCAAGAGGATTATTAGGCAGCAGGATTCATGGATTGGTGGATAAAGGGATCGTTCAAGTACACACTTCCTTTAGAGTAGATCAGTTGATAAAAAGGAATAATACCTCAACGCTAAATATTATAGGAGAAGTGAACGGTGTAAAGCTGGAAATTGAATCGATTGATGAAGTTATTGTCAATACAGGAAATCGACCTAGTTACTCTTTTTTAAATGAATTACGTACAAAAGTTGATTTTGCTACTGAAAGTGTAGAGGCAATTTCTCCTTTAATTGATCCTAATTTGCATAGCTGTGGAACAGTTCGTCCACATGGTGAAAAAGAATTGAGGCAGCCTGAGAAGAATCTATATATTGTTGGATCTAAAAGCTATGGTCGAGCTCCAACCTTCTTAATGGCTACAGGATATGAACAGGTACGTTCAATAGCAGCATTTATGGCAGGAGATATAGAATCTTCTGAAAAAGTAGAGCTAGATTTACCTGAGACAGGGGTTTGTAGCGTGAGTTTCTCTAATATTACACCTAATAATAGTTGTGAGACGAATTCGTGTTGCTCCTAATAATTAAGAGTGAGGGTTATATATGGTTATAAATAAAGGTGGCAATCTAAGTAAAGATTATTTTAAAGCTTACTTGAAATTAATCATGAATAGTTTGGAAGTTTCCATTGAATTAGCAAGAGAGAAGGCTTTTGCAAGATTATTTAGCAATAAAGAAAATACACTTGGATCTATATCCTATAGTAATTTCATTCGAGCTTATTGCGAATTAGAGAAGGAAATAGCTCATTAATTAAATATACTATTGAAAAGAGAAAATAAGAGTTTAACTAACTCTTATTTTCTTGCATACTATGACTACTCCATTTAGTATAAAGGTAATTCAAATGGAACGGATGATTATACATGACTATTGAACAAATAGATACTATTGCGAATATTTTGAAACTACTAGGTGATAAGACAAGGTTATCCATAATGGGAATGCTAATGATAAATGACTGCTGTGTATGTGAATTTGTGGATGTGTTTCAAATGTCACAGCCAGCTATAAGTCAACATTTGAGAAAATTAAAAGATGCTGGTCTGGTTAAAGAGCAAAGAAAAGGCAAATGGGTTATCTATTCTCTAGAGCAAGGAAATCAATATTTCCCTATGATTAAAAACATTTTAAATTACATTCCAAATCAAAATGAAAAATTTATTTGGCTTGAGGAAAACGGAATGCGTATTTCTTGTGAATAAATAAAATAATAAGGGTTAATGTGGTTGACATTAACTTTTTTTATAATTAACATATAAGCATATAATTATATACGCAAATGAGTTCTTCATTAATATCTTTGATTGGTTACATGAGTACCATTTTTTTTTGAAGATACTAAGGGAGGTAAATAAATCTGGCAACTGTAATGGATATAAAGGATACTGCAAATGTATTAAAGCTTTTAGGAGATAAAACAAGATTATCTATGGTAAGCATGTTGGATGAACAGGAGTGTTGTGTCTGTGAATTTGTTGAACTTTTTAATATGTCACAACCTTCTATTAGCCAGCATTTACGGAAGATGCGAGATCTTGGAATTGTTAAAGAACAAAGAAAAGGTCAGTGGGTGGTTTATTCTTTAAACACAACAAGTGAATACTACGTATTAGTTAAAGAGTTATTAAAACATGTTCCAAGTCAGAGAGAAAAATTACTATGGCTAGAGGAAAAGGGTTTAAGAATTATATGTAATTAATGGAGGTTAACAGCTTTGTTACAAACTATATTAGCAATAATTATCTTTTTAGTAACACTGACATTAGTTATCTGGCAACCGAAAAATCTTTCGATTGGTTGGTCAGCATGTGGCGGGGCAATATTAGCTCTTCTTGTTGGTGTAGTTGATTTCAATGATGTCATTGACGTAACTGGAATTGTTTGGAATGCAACACTTGCATTTGTCGCAATCATTATTATTTCTTTAATCTTAGATGAAATAGGATTTTTTGAATGGGCAGCTTTACATATGGCAAGAGTTGCTGGTGGTAATGGACTCAAGATGTTTGTTTACGTTGCTATTTTAGGTGCTATTGTTGCAGCGTTTTTTGCAAACGATGGGGCAGCACTAATTTTAACACCAATCGTTTTAGCGATGGTTAGAGCTTTAAAGTTAGACGAGAAAATGGTTTTTCCGTTTATCATTGCAAGTGGTTTTATAGCAGACACTACATCATTACCTTTAGTTGTTAGTAATTTGGTCAACATTGTTTCTGCTGATTTCTTTGATATCGGATTTGTAGAATATGCATCCAGAATGATTGTGCCAAATATTTTTTCTTTAATAGCAAGTATCCTGGTGTTGTACTTATATTTCCGTAAAAGAATTCCAAAGGTTTATGATTTAAATCAATTAAAAGTACCACAAGAAGCAATAAAAGATTTAAAGATGTTTCGTTTATCTTGGATGATTTTAGCTGTTTTACTTATTGGCTATTTCGTGAGTGAATTCCTGTCTATTCCAGTCTCAATCATAGCAGGTGTAATTGCGATTATTTTCCTTGTATTTGCAAGAAGAAGCGCTGCTGTATCTATTAAGAAAGTAGTAAAGGGTGCTCCGTGGGCAATTGTATTCTTCTCTATTGGAATGTATGTCGTAATTTATGGATTGCGTAATGTAGGTTTAACAGACCTGCTATCTAGTGTTATTCAAGCAGCTGCAGACCAAGGATTGTTTGTTGCAACCATGGGAATGGGATTCATTGCAGCAATCATATCGTCCATAATGAATAATATGCCAACTGTACTTATTGATGCATTAGCAATTGCAGATACAAATGCTACAGGAGTAATAAAAGAAGGGTTAATTTATGCCAATGTTATTGGATCTGATTTAGGTCCTAAGATTACACCAATTGGTTCATTAGCAACGTTGTTATGGCTCCATGTTTTATCTCAAAAAGGTGTAAAAATATCATGGGGAACTTATTTTAAAACAGGTATTGTCTTAACTATTCCAACCCTTTTGATAACTCTAATCGGCTTATATCTGTGGCTTTCCATTCTTTCATAAATGAACGGGAATTGTTAATTATACAGAGTAATATTGATACTAATTTTGGAGGATATAAATATGAAAGTACTAATTATAGGATCTGTAGCAGCAGGAACATCTGTAGCAGCAAAGGCACGTAGGAACGATGAAAATGCGGAAATCACTCTATATAATGCAGACTATGACATTTCTTATTCCATATGCGGTATTCCTTATTTTCTAGGTGGAGAAGTAGAAAATCTGGAAACATTAACTCCAAGAAGTGCTGCTTGGTTTAAAAAGCGATATAACGTAGATATTTTTACTCGTCATGAAGTAACTACAATTGATGCCGAGCAGAAGAAAGTTCAAGTGAAGAACTTAGATACAAATGAAATAAAAGAAGACTCTTATGATGTATTGGTTTTTGCAACAGGGGCTTCTCCAATTAAACCTGATATTGATGGAGTAGATGGAGAGCATGTTTTCCAAGTTCGTACGATACAAAATACAGCAGCTATTGATCAATATATGAAAGCAAACCAACCAAAGAAAGCAACCATCATAGGAGCTGGCTATATTGGATTAGAAATGGCAGAACAGCTTACTCATAGAGGTTTAGAGGTAACAATCGTACAACGTAGTAATCATGTAATGGCACATATGGATAAAGATATCGCTTCACGAGTGGAAGAACACTTAGTTAAAAAAGGAGTCAATCTCATCTTAAATGATGAGGTAACTGCGATAAGCAAGAAGGAAGTACAAACTAAATCAGGAAAAGCTATTGAAACGGATATTGTTATATTAGCTACGGGTGTTCGTCCAAATACACAATTGGCTAAGGAAATCGGTGTTGAAATTGGTAGTACTGGAGCTATTGCAGTTAACTCCAAAATGCAGACTAACCTTCCTGATGTTTATGCTGTTGGTGATGTTGCTGAAAGCTACTCCGTTATTACAGGAAAACCTATCTATCGTCCATTAGGAAGTACAGCTAATAAAATGGGAAGAATAGCTGGAGATGTAATAACGGGAGGTTCTTTAGAACACCGAGGTATTTTAGGTACTGGTATCTTAAGAGTATTTGATTTGGCTGTTGGTCAAACAGGTATGAATGAAGTAGAAGCATTAGAAGAAGGCTATGATATCGAAATACTTCATAATATTAAACCGGCTAGAGCAGAGTACCTCGGAGGAAAAGAATTAGTTATTAAAGCAATTGCTGATAGAGAAACTGGCAGAATATTAGGTGTACAAATAGTTGGAGAAGAAGGTGTAGATAAACGGATTGATGTATTTGTAACAGCAATGACGTTTAAAGCAAAAGCAGAAGATTTATTCCATCTAGATCTTGCCTATGCACCTCCATTCAGTACAACAAAAGATCCAGTAATGTACACTGGAATGGCTCTGCAAAATGCTATTGAAAAGAAAAATAAGCTAATTACACCAAAGGAACTAACGGAGAGAATAGAAAAAGGAGAAGCTCTTCAAGTAATTGATACCAGAGCACCAAAACAACATAATGTATCAAAAGTGGAGAGTGCAATAAATATACCACTAGGTGAATTACGTGTGAAAAGTAGAGAGCTTGATCGTAACTTACCAACCGTAACTTACTGTAATGGTGGAGTCACTGGGAATGCTGCACAAAATGTTTTGCGTAACTTAGGGTTTAATGATATATATAATCTTTCTGGTGGAAATAAGAATTACCAAAATTATATGAAGAACAAATAATAATTAACATTTAGACCTCGGGTGTAGAGTACTTGGGGTCTTTTTTTGCAAAAGTGTTATATATCCAATACTAAGTTAAGAAGAAGAGCTTGTAAAAAAATGTACTTAAACAAATGAGTGCTTCCCTTGAATTATTGGAACTTCTCTTCCTTATGTCGCTATGGGAGCAGAATAATTATACAAGGTGATTATTATGATTTTTTCGTTCCAGATAGAAATTGATATAATGAACTCTAATCAAACTTACAATCTTGTTTCAAAAGATAAAGAGATGGTGAAAGTTAGTAATTTTGAAAGATAGCGAAGTTTCAATGTATTTCGCTTATTGTAATGAATGATGAAGCATATCTTGGTATAATTGACTATGAGTGTTAACATTTTGTTATATATGGATAAATGAGGGATTTGAATTGGCGTTAAATTTATTGTTACATAAAAAAAATGATATAAAAAATGATAATTTAATCGTACTGATACATGGACTTGGTGCATCTGATAATACATGGAAACAGGATGGTATTTCATGGATAGATCTATTTTTAACTGATGATACATTTAAAAATGTAGATGTAGCGGAAATAACTTATGATACATTCCATTTAGCAAACGGATTATTGGCTCTAATGGGAATTAAAAAACTTAAACTAGGTAAATTTAAAAGTTTTTCTGTTGGAAAAGGTCCTTTTACTACTATTGAAACTTTGGCTAGGGAATTAAAAAGAGAAATTGACTCGAAAAAAATTAAGCAATATAAAAATGTATTATTAATCGGTCATAGTATGGGTGGATTAGTAGCTATAAGATATATTCTCGAGGAACTTGAACATAATCAAACTCATAATGTAAAAGGTATGATTAGTTTAGCTACACCATATAATGGTTCTTCATTTGCTTTATATAATCAATTAATAAAGAGTATAAACAAGCATGCTCAAATTCCATCTTTAGAGCCTAATAGCAGTTTTTTAGATGAAACGATAAGATTATGGCAAAAGCATTTAGAAACAATTAATTTAGATTTTAAATTTTTCTTTGGAACAGAGGATACTATTGTGCCAGAAAACAGCGCCATTCCACATATTGTCAGATCGAAATGGACAGGAGGAATTCCTCTTCCAGGAGATCATAGTGGGATCTTAAAAGTAGAAAATCATAGTTCTATAAGTTACAGACATGTTAGTGAAGCAGTAAATGAGATTTTTGAAAGAGATATTGTATTAAAAAAAAAAATAATAGATGAGCAAAGAAAGCTAACTTTAGCAAAATCTATTTCACGACTTAAGGCAAATGGTTTGGATAAAGAACAAGCTTTATATTTTTTAGAGAATAAACACTATAATTTTGAATATTTAAAGCCAACTGACGAAAAACGATTAGTAGTAATAGAAGGTGAGTTTGGACTAGGTAAATCTTTTGCTATTGATAAGATTTATTTAGATTTGTTATTAAGAGCAGAGAATGAATTTGATTTTCCTATTCCGATAAGTATAAATGCAGCACAATTAGACATTGACGTTCAAAAGTATCTAGAAAAAATAGTTCTTGATAAATCAAAAAGATACTGGATTATAGTAGATGGAATGGATGAAGTATCAGTATCAATCGCATCAAATATATTAGAAAATATGCGTATTGCTATTGAAAGATGGGATAATCTCTGCATAATCCTTACAAGCAGACCATTAAGTATTTTTGCTAATATCTCTGAAAAGATAAGAATGAAAGGTTTGAATGAAGATGAAGCATTAGAGATAGTAAATTTTATCAATAATCAGCAAAAACTTTATCATTTTTACAATCTACCTAAAGACATAGAAGTAGTAATTCAACGTCCTCTTTTCGCGATTTTACTTGGATTATATTTAAGAAAAACAAATAATATAATCCCAAATACCAGTGGCTAACTACTAGCATACTTAATAGAAAACGCCTTTAAAAATGTAGAAATAAATGAATCAAATACAAATCAGTTACTAATGAATTTAGCTATGATAAGTACTAGCAGTGGAAATGTTCCTGTTAAAAAGACTGAAATAGGTGACATTGTCGAAGTTAGGAGTCTCTTAAACAGTGGTTTGATTATTGAAGAAAATGGTTACATATCATTTGTTCTTCCGATATTGAATCAATGGTTTGCTGCTAAGTCGTTATCCGAAAATATGATAAATATTAATCACATAATTGAAAAGGGTACTTTAGATTACTGGAAATATCCTCTTATTATTCTAATTACCATATTTAAGGAGGATACTATTGACAATATTCTTCGCGAAATTGTAGAAAAGGTACCAGGTTTTGCTTCAGTACTAATAGAGGAAAGTATAAAAAAATGGGGAATTCATAATGATATAACCTCTTTATCAACACAAGAATGTGGAGAAAAAATTAGAATGACCATGAGTTCTTGGATAAAATCTTTAGGCATCTTAGCTGATATTATTGCACCAGTGGATATGAATCGAACTATCCTACCTATTGGAATAATGAAAGATGACGAATGGTTATATATATCTTGGTATAGGGGAAGAAAAAAACTGCCTGAAATCAATATCCTAGATGGAAATAAGATTGAATATGACTGGCTAAGTTATAAAGGAGCTAGACCAGGTGATAGATCAAGTTGGTATTGGAGATGGACATTCGAGGAATTAAGGGGTAAATTAACAAAAATAATTAAAAATAAGGCATTGCCCATCTGTACAGAGATAATTTATAAAGAATTAATGTGGAGCACTTCCTTAAAAATAGTCAGGAAAGGCTCTTTATACACCAAAAGTATCAGTATAAATGAAATAAAATCTAGAATTGAAAAAGAATATCAGAATATTTCAGATATAAATGTAAATAAAAAACGAGTTCCAATGTCATTGTATAAGGATTACATTGCAAATTTAGAGATTAAAGGTATTAATGTTGTAGAATGTCCGATACCTGGGGAGGATATTGAAAATCCTAAAGACAATTGGGTATGGAGTGCCTACTCCGATGAACAGCTATATATAAGAACTGTAAAAATTTATAAAGAAGTGATTATTGGATATAAAGAGATTGTTGAAACATTCTTCCCATTATTAAAAAATAGGTTAAGGAAGTTTGTACTTTATCCTTTTACTCTAAAAGGAGATTTACAAGCACCTAAAGAAACAGATGGATTCTCTGCGGGTCCGGGATTAAATTGGCACTTAGAACCTTTGCCATCAGATTATAAAGATTTTATTTTAGATATCCAATTTACAAAAGAAGATTCAGATGATTTTCATCTTGATGATAATATTATCTATGAAATTGGTAAAAAAATTAAAGAATATCGTCGAGATGATTGTATGTGGTTAAGTGTGACTCGTACTGGTCAAGTATTAGATATATTCGAGGATACACCAATAACTGACATTATTTATAAATGGCTAGAGTATGAGTAAAATGTTTGTGGGAGAATAAATATCCTTTTTGTCTAGTTGGGGGACGAGTCCCCCAACTAGACAAAAAGGCCACCAAGCG
>NZ_JBQHVO010000098.1:0-10262 GCF_052064465.1 Niallia sp. HCP3S3_B10
CCCGTTCCCATACCGAACACGGAAGTTAAGCTTCTAAAGCGCCGATGGTAGTTGGGGGTTCTCCCCCTGTGAGAGTAGGACGTCGCCAGGCTTTTATACTTTTAATATCGTCGCGGGGTGGAGCAGTCTGGTAGCTCGTCGGGCTCATAACCCGAAGGTCGCAGGTTCAAATCCTGTCCCCGCAATCAAACAATGAAAAAAATCCTTAGGAATAACCTAAGGATTTTTTTGTTCGTCTAAGAACCTCCAAAATGGAGAGACTGTGGATATCTAAGTTAAACAGACTGATAAATGAATGAAAAAAAGTATAATAGATTGATTTGAATGGATATTTTGTATTTCTTTTAGGATTATGAAACAAACTATTCTGTTTCCTCAAAAAAACAAGGAGACTTGCTTTAGACTCATAGGTTTATTGAGTATAATAAAAGATATACCATTATTAAATTTAATATTAGGAGTAATTTATGAAAAACTTTGAGTGGAAGGCAGATAATGTGGAAGAGACGATTAGTTTTGCTGAGCGAATTGGCTTGCTTTTAAAAGCAGGGGATGTAATTACTTTAGAAGGGGATCTTGGCGCTGGCAAAACAACTTTTACAAAAGGAATCGCGAAAGGATTAGGAATAGCTAAAACGGTTAATAGTCCAACCTTTACAATAATAAAGGAATATCAAGGGATATTACCGTTATATCATATGGATGTCTATCGATTAAAGGATAGTGAGGAAGATTTAGGCTTTGAGGAGTATTTTGAAGGGGATGGAGTTACTGTTGTGGAATGGGCCCATTTAATTGAGGACCAACTGCCAATAGAATTTTTGCAAATTCAATTGTTTTATGACGACACTTCAGGAAGGAAAATAGTTTTATCCCCTAAAGGTTCTCGCTATATGCAATTATGTAAGGAGATATTTGAATGAAGATATTAGCAATAGATACGTCAAATTTTGTTTTAGGTATTGCTTTATATGAAGATGGAAAGGTAATTGGGGAATATATCACTAACCTGAAAAAGAACCATTCGATTAGAGCGATGCCTGCGATCGAGCAATTAATGAAGGAATGTGATATAAAGCCAAAGGATCTCTCCAAGGTTGTAGTAGCAAAAGGACCTGGATCTTATACAGGCGTTCGGATTGGGGTTACGATTGCAAAAACACTTGCCTGGACATTAAATATTCCATTAGTAGGTGTTTCTAGCCTAGAAGTACTTGCTGCATCTGTAGGACGATATTTTGATGGTTATGTGTCTCCACTATTCGATGCTAGAAGAGGACAGATTTATACAGGGTTATATCATTTTACAAGTAATAAAGTGGAAATAATAAAAAAGGATCAATTGATTTTATCTACAGATTGGGTTCAGCACCTTGCTCCATTGAAGAAAAGCATATTATTTGTTGGGAATGATTTACCTCTTCATGAAGAAATCTTAAAGGACGGATTAGGTGATCTTGCTTATTTAGCAGATGGAGTGGATTTTAATCCGAGACCTTCTATCCTTGCTATGTTAGGAGAATCAAGGCCAGCTGAAGCGATACATACGTTTACACCTAATTATATACGGTTAGCAGAGGCAGAGGCAAATTGGCTGAAAGCAAATAAAAAAGAGATAAAGGAAGACAGGGGATAATGTCAGCATTTGAATTTCGCTATATGACAGTTGCGGATATCGATGATATTTTCAAAATCGAAATGATTTCTTTTACTACTCCTTGGAGTAAAGAGGCTTTTTATAATGAGCTAACACAAAATCGATTTGCTAAATATATTGTAATCCAACATGAAGAAGGGCTTGTCGGGTATTGTGGAGTATGGATTGTTGTAGATGAAGCTCATATTACAAATATAGCTATTCTGCCAGAGTACAGAGGAAAAAAGCTCGGTGAAACGTTACTTACAAAGATAATGGATGAGGCAAGGCAGCTTGGTGCTACTTCTATGACATTAGAAGTCCGTGTGACAAATATGGTGGCACAAAATTTATATAGAAAACTAGGATTCCAAAACGGTGCAATTAGAAAGAAGTACTATACAGATAATCAAGAAGATGCTTTAGTAATGTGGGTGAAATTATGAAAAATAATAATGATTTGATTATATTGGGTATGGAAACAAGCTGTGATGAAACAGCGGTTTCTATTGTAAGAAATGGATCGGAAATCCTTTCAAATATTGTAGCTTCTCAAATTGAAAGCCATAAGAGATTTGGTGGAGTCGTTCCAGAAATTGCTTCAAGACATCATGTGGAGCAAATTACGCTTGTAATAGAAGAAGCGCTCTCCCAAGCGGATGTCACTTATGAAGAAATCGATGCAATTGCTGTAACAGAGGGACCAGGTTTGGTAGGAGCTCTTTTAATAGGAGTGAATGCTGCTAAAGCAATAAGTTTTGCACATGATATCCCACTTGTGGGTGTACATCATATTGCTGGGCATATTTATGCCAATCAACTTGTGGATAACTTAGAATTCCCTTTATTAGCACTAGTGGTTTCTGGAGGGCATACAGAATTAGTATTAATGAGAGAGCATGGTCATTTTGAAGTTATTGGAGAAACAAGAGACGACGCTGCTGGAGAAGCCTATGATAAGGTTGCGCGAACACTTAATCTTCCTTATCCAGGTGGCCCTCATATTGATCGACTAGCGACAGAAGGGAATGCTGCTGCTGTAAAGTTGCCAAGAGCATGGATAGAAGGAACCTATGATTTTAGTTTTAGTGGATTGAAATCAGCAGTTATCAACACTGTGCATAACGCTGAGCAACGTGGAGAAGTTATTAGACCTGAAGATTTGGCAGCTAGCTTTCAGGAAAGTGTTGTGGAAGTATTGGTATCAAAGACTGTCGAAGCAGCAGAGCAGTACCAAGTGAAGCAAGTTGTATTAGCAGGTGGGGTTGCTGCTAATAAAGGACTTAGAACTGCTCTTATGGATAAGTTTAAAAAGATGAATTCCGTAAAATTAACGATACCACCATTAGCTTTATGTACAGATAATGCGGCAATGATTGCTGCAGCAGGAACCATTTTCTTTGAAAAAGGGCAGCGATCAAGATTGGATTTGAACGGAAACCCAGGATTAGATATAACAATCCACAATGGAATGGAGTAAGACTTTGGCCCTATATGCGTCACTGTGAATAAATATGATGTTATATACACACGCTGTGGATAATGTGAATAATTTATTATGTGTTTGTGGATAATGTGGGTAAATATGTGGAAAGTTGATAAAACAATCCTTGATATGTGGATAATAATGTGGAAAAAAAGTACTGGGTAAATAAATACCCAGTACTTTTTACTTATCTGATAATTCGGTCCATTCATCCATTAACCGTTCGATTTGATCTTTTAACTGTTCAAGGCTTTTATTTAACTCTAAGACCTTTTCGTGATCTTGGAAAATTTCAGGTTCGCATAGAAGAGCTTCCTGTTCTGATACTTTTATTTCTAGCTCTTCAATAGTTGTTTCTATTTCTTCAATTCTTCTTAATCTTTGACGTTCTAATTTTTGCACTTCCTTGCTCATTTGGTAAGAGCTTTTCTCTTCTGTCCCTGTATTTTGTGCTTGTTTTACAGCAGCATTTGCTTCTAATGCCTGAATTTCTGCTTGCTCCAGCTTCTTTTCCACATAATAATCATAGTCGCCTAAGAATTCTGTGGATCCACTCTTATCTAATTCAATCACCTTTGTTGCAATTCTGTTAATAAAATATCTGTCATGGGAAACAAAAAGAATGGTACCTGGGTAATCAATTAAAGCATTTTCGAGTACTTCTTTACTGTCTAAGTCTAAATGGTTTGTCGGCTCGTCCAAAATTAAGACATTTGGTTTTTCCATCATTAGCTTAGATAATGCGAGACGTGCCTTCTCTCCACCACTTAATGAATTTACTATTTTTAAAACATCGTCTCCTGAAAATAAGAAATTGCCGAGGACAGTACGGATATCTTTTTCAGGTGTCAGTGGAAAGTCATCCCATAATTCATTAAGGACTCGTTTATTAGAGGTAAGTTCTGCTTGTTCTTGATCGTAGTATCCAATCATGACATTTGAGCCAAGTGCTATCGAACCAGCATGTTTTGGCAGCCTATCAATGATTGTTTTTAATAGCGTTGATTTTCCAACACCATTTGGGCCAACTAGGGCAACACTTTCACCTCTATTTATTTGGAAGGAAATATGCTCAGATACTGAATTATCTTTATAACCAATGGAAAGATCATTAATTTTTAATACATCATTTCCTGTTTGTTTTGTAATTTCAAAGCCGAAGGAAGCAGATTTTTCATTGCCGTCTGGACGATCGATTCTATCCATTCTGTCCAATGTTTTTCTGCGGCTTTGTGCTCTTTTGGTAGTAGACGCTCTTGCTAAATTTTTTTGAATGAATGTTTCTAGTTTGGCAATTTCATCTTGTTGCTTTTCGTAAAGTTTCATTTCTCGCTCATAATTTGCCGCTTTTTGCTCAAGATAACCGCTATAGTTACCAATAAACTTTTGAATATGGTGTCTTGATATTTCGTACACTTGGGTCACTACTTTATCAAGGAAATAACGGTCATGGGAAACGATTAATACAGCACCCTTATAACCTTGCAAGTATTGCTCCAACCAAGATAATGTTTCAATATCTAGATGGTTTGTTGGTTCGTCTAGTATGAGAATATCTGGTGTAGTTAGTAGAAGCTTTGCTAGTGCTAATCTTGTTTTTTGACCACCACTTAACGTAGAGATTTTTGTACTGTAATTGAATGTACTAAAGTTTAAACCATGTAAAACGGAGCGGATATCTGCTTCGTATTGATAGCCACCGCTTTCTTTAAATTCAAATTGCAGGTGGTCATATTCCTTTAAAATTCGCTCAAAAGCATCTGGGTTTTCGATTGTATTGGGATCGGACATCTTTTGTTCCAGTTTTCGTAAATGTTTTTCTTTTACTTGAAGCTCATGGAAAACTGTTAACATCTCATCCCAAATGGAAAGGCTTGATTCCAAACCTGTGTTTTGAGCTAGATAACCTATTTCGACATTTTTGGGCTTTATGATTTCACCGGAGTCATAGGATAATTGCCCAGCGATAATTTTCAATAAGGTAGATTTGCCAGCGCCGTTTCTTCCCACTAGAGCGATTCGGTCTCTCGTTTGTACTTCTAATTTTATATTTGATAAGATAAGTTCAGCTCCAAAATGCTTAGATAGCTGATTTACTTGTAATAGTATCATTTCTTCACCTCAGGGGATTATGTACCATAAGTGTAACCTATAAATATGTTATCCTGCAATAAAAGGGGAAATGGGAAAAAAGTGATAATAAATACACATTCTCTTTAAAATAGTGTATCATTTTGCTTAGAGGTGTTATTATGGGGGAGTTTACACATTTTAATCAGGAAGGCCATGCGAAAATGGTTGATATATCAGAAAAAAGTGAAACCGCTCGCATAGCTGTTGCTCTATCTAGTATTAAAGTAAGTGAAGAAATTTATGAGAAAATCACAAAGCAGGAGATAAAAAAAGGAGATGTACTAGCTGTTGCCCAAGTAGCAGGAATAATGGCTGCTAAAAAAACAGCTGACATCATACCTATGTGTCACCCAATTATGTTGAAGGGTGTCGATATATCGTTTCAATGGGAAGATGATGCGGAAGATTTTCAATTGATTATTTCCGCAACCGTAAAGACAATCGGAAGTACAGGTGTGGAAATGGAAGCATTGACTGCTGCATCTGTTACAGCTTTAACGATTTATGATATGTGTAAAAGCTTGGATAAAGGGATGGTAATTGGCCCCACCTATTTAGTCGAGAAATCAGGTGGAAAAAATGGCGATTACAAAAGAGAGCAGTAGAATAACTGCTAATTTTTAAATATAGGTAGGGGATAAGTATGCATAATGAGGTAATGAAAATACCGCAGGCAACAGCAAAGCGGTTACCATTATACTATCGTTTTTTAAAAAATTTACATTCATCAGGTAAGCAGAGAGTGTCTTCTGCTGAATTAAGTGAAGCAGTGAAGGTCGACTCTGCCACAATAAGACGGGATTTCTCTTATTTTGGCGCGCTTGGAAAAAAGGGATATGGATACAATGTAAACTATTTATTATCATTTTTCCGTAAAACATTAGATCAAGATGAACTAACGAAAGTAGCTTTAATTGGTGTTGGTAATTTAGGGGTTGCCTTTTTGAAATATAACTTCTTAAAAAATAATAACACAAAAATTGAAGTAGGATTCGATGTTATAGAAGAAAAGATTGGCACTTTAGTGAACGATGTGCCTATTCATCATATGGATGATTTAGAGAAGGTTCTGCAAGAGAATGGTGTTGAAGTAGCAATACTAACGGTACCAGCACATGCAGCACAAATTATTACAGATCGTTTAGTAGAGAGTAATATCAAAGGAATATTGAATTTTACTCCTGCTCGCTTAAATGTGCCAGCGAATGTGAGAGTACATCATATTGATTTGGCTGTGGAGCTGCAATCGCTTGTTTATTTCTTAAAGCATTATCCTACGCCAGATGTAGAGGCAGAGGAAACGGAAGAATAAAAAGGAAATGCGTGTATAAGGGTGTAGCGGAAACTACATTCTTATACACGCATTTTTTTTAGAAAGAATTAAAAAGTGGCCCGTTGATTTCCACTCTTAATTATTTTCTATCATTGTTTCGGCTTTTTTCTATCTGTTTGGTTTTTTTTCAGGAAAAAGTGAAAGTTGATTAATTTTATTCCTGATCCGATGTCAAAGGTTGCCAGGATGACTAGTAAATACGTATAGAATCCCCATTCTTGATTTAATTGTAAATCGTGGATTGCAAAATACGTAAAAAGAGCTCCAAAAATAATATATAGAACTCCTGAAAATAACGGTGATCTTCTCATTTTATAAAAATCCTCCAATAAATTGTGTTACGCCCGAGTATTTTTCCTGCCATTCGATAATTTTGTCATAGTTTAATTGCAAAATTACTACGAGTGTGTTCATTGCGACATGGGCAAAGATTGGCACAAGGATTCTTTTGGTTTTTACATATAGGAATGCAAAGGTAAAGCCCATGCTTGCATATAGAAGGATGTGGACAAAATCTCTATGAGCAACTGCAAAGATAAGGGAACTAACTAGTGCAGAGATAAAAAATCCGAATCGCTTGTAAAGGGAACCGAAAATGATTTTGCGGAAAACAATTTCCTCTAATATCGGTCCAATAATACTTACTACCAGAATAACAAATGGTGCGGCATCAATAATACGCATGATTTGTTCCGTGTTTTCTGATCCTGGTTTAATGCCTAATAACTGTTCAATTATTCCTGCAAAACTCTGGGCAAATAAAGATAGAAAAACACCGCCAATTGCCCAGCCGATAGAAGAAGGAATGCTCATCACATCTGAACGCATTGGATGTCTGAATTCTTTTCTTAACAAAACAAGACAGATGATTAAGGCAACGATAAAACTAACTATTAGCCAAATAACGCCAGATTGGAATTGAACCGGTTTAGAAGCTGGATTGTACCCAAGTAAATCAGCGATAAAAAGAACGACCGGAACTCCAACAAAAGTGGAGAGCTGCATGGCGATATAAGTTATTAAGATAATCCAATATTCTTTTTTCAAAATAAAAGCTCCTTTAAATAATTGATAGGTTTAATAAATTTGTGTAAAAGGAATATATCTAGGCTAATCAGTATTTATTATATTTGGGCAAAGAGACAATCATACTTCCTATTCTACTAATAAGCAGTGCTCTGTTTCAAATAGTAACAACTAAAAAATAGAAAGAGTGAATATTTAAAGCTTTAACGTATATACTTTCTAAGGGCAATAGAAACTAGAAAAAAATTTACGAAAAAATAAGTCTTGTCTCTTGCATTATGAGAAAAGATTAATTAATATAATAATTGTGTTAGCACTCATAGCGATTGAGTGCTAATAAGAAAATAAAATGTATATAATTTGAGGAGGTTGTTTCACTTGTTAAAGCCATTAGGAGATCGCATTATTATTGAGCTTGTTGAAACAGAAGAAAAAACTGCAAGTGGTATCGTATTACCGGACTCTGCTAAAGAAAAGCCTCAAGAAGGCAAAGTAGTAGCTGTAGGAACTGGTCGCGTATTAGATAACGGAGAGCGTGTTGCGCTTGAAGTATCTGTTGATGACCGCATTATCTTCTCAAAATACTCTGGTACTGAAGTGAAATACGAAGGGAAAGAGTACTTAATTCTTCGCGAGAGCGACATTTTAGCTATCGTTAGCTAATTCTATTTTAACATAAGAGATTACGTAATAAAAAATACATGAGATAACAATACTTGAGGAGGTTTTTCAAAATGGCTAAAGATATTAAATTTAGTGAAGAAGCTCGCCGTGCTATGCTGCGTGGGGTAGATGCTCTAGCAGATGCTGTAAAAGTAACACTTGGACCAAAAGGACGCAACGTGGTTCTTGAGAAAAAATATGGTTCACCACTTATCACAAATGATGGTGTAACAATCGCAAAAGAAATCGAATTAGAAGATGCATTTGAAAACATGGGTGCAAAACTTGTTGCGGAAGTAGCAAGCAAAACAAATGATGTTGCTGGGGACGGTACAACAACTGCAACAGTTCTAGCTCAAGCAATGATTCGCGAAGGACTTAAAAACGTTACAGCTGGCGCTAACCCAATGGGTATCCGCAAAGGGATGGACAAAGCGATTGCTGCTGCAATTGAAGAGTTAAAAGCTATTTCTAAACCAATTGAAGGCAAAGCTTCTATCGCACAAGTTGCTGCCATTTCTTCTGCTGATGAAGAAGTAGGACAATTAATTGCTGAAGCAATGGAACGTGTTGGTAACGACGGAGTTATCACAATCGAAGAATCAAAAGGCTTCACTACTGAATTAGATGTAGTAGAAGGTATGCAATTCGACCGTGGATATGTTTCACCTTATATGGTAACTGATTCTGATAAAATGGAAGCTGTTCTTGAAAATCCATATCTTTTAATTACAGATAAGAAGATTTCGAATATCCAAGAAATTTTACCAGTATTAGAGCAAGTAGTTCAACAAGGGAAACCATTATTAATCGTTGCAGAAGACGTAGAAGGCGAAGCAAATGCTACATTAGTATTAAACAAACTTCGCGGTACATTCACTGCAGTAGCTGTTAAAGCTCCTGGCTTCGGTGATCGTCGTAAAGCAATGCTAGAAGATATCGCTGTTCTAACTGGCGGTCAAGTAATCACAGAAGATCTTGGCTTAGAGCTTAAAACAACAACAATTGAATCTTTAGGACGCGCTGCAAAAGTAGTAATCACAAAAGAAACTACTACTATTGTTGAAGGTGCAGGTTCATCTAATGATATCCAAGCACGCGTAAACCAACTTCGTGTTCAATTAGAAGAAACTACTTCTGAATTTGACCGTGAAAAACTACAAGAACGCCTTGCAAAACTTGCTGGTGGTGTGGCAGTAGTTAAAGTTGGTGCTGCTACTGAAACAGAATTAAAAGAACGTAAATTACGTATCGAAGACGCTCTAAACTCTACTCGTGCTGCTGTAGAAGAAGGTATCGTAGCAGGTGGTGGTACAGCACTTCTAAACGTATACAATAAAGTAGCTGCTATCCAAGCAGAAGGCGACGAAGCAACTGGTGTAAACATCGTTCTACGCGCAATCGAAGAGCCAGTTCGTCAAATCGCATTCAACGCAGGCCTAGAAGGATCTGTAATCGTTGAGAAATTGAAAAACGAACCAGTAGGAACAGGCTTCAACGCTGCTAACGGCGAGTGGGTAAACATGATTGAAGCTGGTATTGTTGACCCAACTAAAGTTACTCGTTCTGCCTTACAAAACGCAGGAAGTGTAGCTGCTATGTTCTTAACAACAGAAGCTGTAGTTGCTGATAAACCTGAAGAAGGTGGCGCAGGTGCTGCAATGCCTGATATGGGCGGCATGGGTGGAATGGGCGGCATGATGTAATCATCGCCCAAACCCCTTGATATATGAGGGTTTTATGTAAGAGGGGAGCGCAATGCTAACATTTTGCTAATATTGAAGTTAGACAACGGAGGCTTCTCAAAAGTTTAAGTAAACTTTTGAGAAGCCTCTTTTTTATTTTCTAGTGTTCCTTGTAAAAAAGTATATTGTAATCTTCTATAACTAGTAAGTTTTAAAAACCTTTTAATCCCTGTAAGGCAAAGTGAATGGGTTTTCCAATCGCTTGATTTAAGTATGGCATGTTCTGACGCACGGTTTCTG
>NZ_JBQHVO010000099.1:0-10099 GCF_052064465.1 Niallia sp. HCP3S3_B10
GAGGAGCGTTCTCTAAGCCCGAAAGCAAGAGAAAGAGCAGGAAAAGGTAACAGAGGAGCGTTCTCTAAGCCCGAAAGCAAGAGAAAGAGCAAGAAAAGGTAACAGAGAAACGTTCTCTGAGCCCAAAAGCAAGAGAAAGAGCAGGAAAAGGTAACAGAGAAACGTTCTCTGTGCCCAAAAGCAAGAGAAAGAGCAAGAAAAGGTAACAGAGAAACGTTCTCTGAGCCCAAAAGCAAGAGAAAGAGCAGGAAAAGGTAACAGAGGAGCGTTCTCTGAGCCCGAAAGCAAGAGAAAGAGCAAGAAAAGGTAACAGAGAAACGTTCTCTGAGCCCGAAAGCAAGAGAAAGAGCAGGAAAAGGTAACAGAGGAGCGTTCTCTGAGCCCGAAAGCAAGAGAAAGAGCAGGAAAAGGTAACAGAGGAGCTTTCTCTGAGCCAGAAAGCAATAGAAAGAGCAAGAAAAGGTAACAGAGGAGCGTTCTCTGAGCCCAAAAGCAAGAGAAAGAGCAGGAAAAGGTAACAGAAAACTAGCCTTCAGCACTCACCTCCCTTACAAAAAGCAAGAAAAAGGAACAAACTATAATCTATCTATTAGAAAAAGAATAAAAAAATTCCATATTGACAATAATGAATCTATCCGATATGATTTTTCACAAAGAAATGAATAAAGAAACTATAAAAAGGAATAGTATACAGCCATGTCTATTAGAAGAGAGGGTCTAATTGCTGAAAGGACCTATAGGCTACCTGTGGAACCTGCCTTTTTCGTTCTGTATCGAATAGACATTGTTTAGAAAGATTCAGCGGTTCAATACCGTTACCATGGATGAGTGTAAAGCTTTGCTTTGAATTAGGGTGGTACCGCCATTATTATGGTCCCTAATGAGAGGCAAAGCTTTTTTAATGGTCTTTTTCAAAAAGATGGACCTTTAAAAGTAAAAGTTATAGAGAAATAATATCGATAAAAAACAATAAAATAGGAGGCTTCTAAAATGGCAAAGGATTTTGTAAAAAGCATTACTAGTATGGAAGAAGATTTTGCTCAATGGTATACAGATGTTGTCACAAAAGCAGAACTAATCGATTATTCAAGTGTAAGAGGGTCTATGATTATTCGCCCATATGGAACAGCAATATGGGAAAATATTAAAGAGGCATTAGACAAACGCATTAAAGAAACAGGACATGAAAATGTTTATATGCCACTCTTTATACCAGAAAGTCTATTGCAAAAGGAAAAGGATCATATCGAGGGATTTGCTCCAGAAGTAGCATGGGTGACCCATGGAGGAGAGGAAGAATTAGCAGAAAGACTTTGTGTGCGTCCAACCTCTGAAGTTCTTTTTGCAGAGCATTATAAAAATATTATCCATTCCTACCGCGATCTTCCAAAGCTATATAATCAGTGGGCAAATGTAGTACGTTGGGAAAAGACCACTCGCCCATTTTTGCGTACATTAGAATTTTTATGGCAAGAAGGGCATACATGTCATGAAACAGAAGAAGATGCAGATAGAGAAACTACTCAAATGCTTGAAGTTTATGCGGAAGTTTGTGAGAAATTCTTAGCGCTACCTGTTATTAAAGGGAGAAAAACAGAAAAAGAAAAGTTTGCTGGTGCTAAGTATACGTATACGATTGAAAGTTTGATGCATGATGGAAAAGCATTGCAATCAGGAACGTCTCATAATCTTGGTGATGGCTTTGCAAAATCATTTGGAATTCAGTTCTCTGATAGGGACGGAAATCTCCAGCATGTTCACCAAACATCATGGGGCTTTACTACTCGAATTATTGGTGCCATGATTATGGTTCATGGGGATGACCGTGGCTTAGTAGTGCCGCCAATGATTGCGCCAACTCAAGTAATGATCGTACCAATTGCCCAGCATAAAGAAGGGGTTTTGGATTTTGCCTATGATTTGCAAAAGAAATTAAACCGTTCCATTCGAGTGGGCATTGATGGAAGTGATAAAAAGCCAGGCTGGAAATTTAATGAGTATGAAATGAAGGGGATTCCTTTGCGTTTAGAAGTAGGACCAAAGGATATAGAAAAAAATCAAGTTGTGCTCGTTCGCAGAGATACTGGAGAAAAGCAATTTGTATCAATGGATGGACTAGAAGATACAATTGCCCAATTGTTAAAGGATATCCAAGATAATTTACTACAGAAAGCTATCAATCATAGAGAAGAAAATACTCATATTGCTTTAAGCTTCGATGAATTTAAACAATGGATATCGAAAGAAAAGCCAGGATTCATCAAAGCAATGTGGTGTGAAGATCAAGCATGTGAAGATAAAATCAAGGAAGAAACAAGTGCAACTTCTAGATGCATGCCTTTTGAACAGGAGGCAATTGCAGATACTTGTGTATGCTGTGGCAAGAAAGCAAGTAAATTAGTATATTGGGCTAAGGCGTATTAAAACTTTAGCTGTATTATCTAGCTGAAATAAACGAAGGAATAAAAATGGTGGTGACCTCCGAAATGTTTTTACTCTAATTTTTGGAGGGCGGTACCAATATTCCTTCGTTTTTTATTTGTCTTCGTCTGGCTCAATATGCACATGTACCTCGAGTGCATGAAACTCATCAATTAAAGCATTCTCAACAGCGGAAGAAATATCATGGGCATGAGTAACATCTAACTGCTGGTTAACTGTAATGACAACATCAACAACTGGACTGTTTCCATAGTTTCTTGCTTTTATCTCTTTTACAGCTTTTACACCTTCTGTACGCAAAATAGTTTTTTTGTATTGATCAATTAATAAAACATCAAATCCATCTGTTAAATAGTGAGTTGTTTCTCGGAAGATACCCCAGGCTGTTTTACAAATTAATAGCCCAACAATACAGGCAGCAAGGGGATCTAAAAAGGTTAATTTTAGTTGAGCGCCAAAAATCCCAACGGCTGTCCCAATGCTAACCATCGAGTCGGAGAAGTTATCCTTTGCAGCCGCTTTAACTGCTTGGCTATTAATTTTATTACCTAAACGTAAATTAATGCGATAAACACCAAACATTACAGCACCACAAGCGATGGCCGTATATGCCGCTACTAAATCAGGTGCTTGCCTTGTCTGGCTAAAGAAGGAAGAAACGGCTTGGAATAATACTTGCAATCCGACACTCATCATAATAAAGGAAGCAATTAAAGAAGCAACAGTTTCTGCTTTCCAATGACCGTATGGATGATCTTTATCCGCTGGTTTTTGCGAAAGACGCAACCCGATTAGTACAGCAACAGATGCAATAATATCCGTGAAATTATTCCAACCATCAGCTTTTAGGGCTTGGGAACCTGTGCTATTTCCAATAAATAATTTAACAGAAGCTAGTACAATATATGTAAAAATGCTCAATATCGCAGCACGTTCTCCAAGCTTTAAGTCTGCATATTTTTTGTCCATTACAAATGCCCCCTTAACTAACCCACTTATAATATCAATTCCTTATAGGGTGGGTCTAGAGCAACGTTTTTATACATATCAACAAAAGTGTTAGAGAGATAAAATAGTTAGCTAGAGGAAAACTTCATCCATTTAATATTACTTAGCATGTGGAAAAAAATCTCACTGACTTTAATAAACTAGAAGAGATAAAAAATCTCCAAGACTTATCTTAAGACAAACCTTGGAGGCGTATAATCACTTATTCGTTTCCTTTTACATGTACTTTCTTGCTTGGCCAAAAGACTGTATTTCCTAATAGAGAAGTAATTGCAGGAACTAAAAAAGGTCTCACGATAAAGGTGTCTAGTACAACCCCAATAGCGGTTATCGTTCCAAAATGGACAAGCACTTCCATAGGTAAAGTAGTCAACACCATAAAGGTAGCTGCTAAAATGACTCCTGCAGAAGTAATAACCCCACCTGATTCTGCAACTCCCTCTTTTATTGCTAGTAGGAGAGGCATTTTTTTTCGTTTTTTCCAAATGCTTGATATCATGAAAATATTGTAGTCTTCTCCTAAAGCAACGATAAAGACAAAGGAGTACAAGGGGATTAAGCCTTGAATTGCTTCTACTCCAAATCCATAATGAAGAATGACCCACCCTAAGCCTAGGGCACTAAAGTAAGAAAGTAGTACAGAAGCTATTAAATAGAATGTTGCTATAATGGATCTAAGATAAACAAGTAACAAGATAGCAATCATGATTAAGATAATTGGAATAATTAATTTTACATCTTGATTTGTCAATTCTCTTGTATCATATTGTTCCGCAGTTACTCCTGCAATCCATATCTTCTCATTCGGTTCCTTTATGCCATTTTCAGCAAGCTTCTCTTCTAATGTATCACGAATAATAGGGAGTTCATCCATCGCTTGATTTGAATAAGGATTTGTTTCTAATTCAATCGAATATTTTACTAAATTAGGATTGCTTCTACCCGATTCTTCCTCCGAAACCGTTGCAATGAAAGCAAATTTATTTAATTCTTCTTCAATATTTAATGTTGCACCTTCTGTATCAATAATGACAGAAACCGGTGCGAGTTCCCCTGCATTAAAATGTTCTTCTATTAAGGTATATCCTTCTTTTGATGGCATGTCATCTGGAAATGAGGACAATAAATCATAGGTATATACTGTTTTAAGGGAAAATACAGCAAAAATACCAAGAAATAATGTCGTTAGTATAGTCACTTTCCATGGATGCTGTGTTACTACATTTCCGATTGTTTTCCCCAATGTATTTCTTTTTTTAGTCGTCTTTATTATCCTACCATTTATAATTTGTCCTTCTAATTTCGGAACAAATGGATAAAAAGATAATCTACCAATAATGGCTAGAATGGCTGGGACAAGACTAAGACTGGCTATCATCATTATAAATATAGCTAAGCTAAACGGGATTGCAAATCGTTGCACGGCACCATATTGGGCAAATAATAGGACAAGAAGAGAAAATACTACTGTTAATCCACTCATTGCCACAGCACCACCAGATCGATGCAATGCTCTTTCCATCGCCATTTCTTTAATTGATTCTTTGGTTAAATACGTTCGATACCTACTAATAATAAATAAACAATAATCTGTACCTGCTCCAAATAGTAATACAGTCATAATGGCAATGCTTTGTGAATCGAATTCAATCCACTCATGTTCTCCCATGAAACCAAGCAAAGGACTGATAACTCCATAAGCAATACCTACTCCAATTAAAGGAATTAACGCTAAAATAGGAGAACGATAAATGACAAGTAAACAGATTAGCACAATAATAACTGTGCCAATGAGTAACGATAAGTCCCCTTGGCTAAATAGCTCTGTTGCATCTATGGAGATACCAACGGGGCCAGTAGTCCTTGCATGTAATATCGTTTCATCCTTTCGTGCAGTGTCAAACGGATTTTTTTTAAAGATCCCATTTGCAACAGCTTCTAGCTTTTGAATACTAGCTTTTAATTCACTAGTAGCTAAATTATTTGAAAATAAAATAGGGAGAACTAGAGTTGTGCCATCTTCTGAAATTTGTTGTTTGACTCCCTCAATAGGTAGTTGATGATAAGGAATAATTGCTTCTTGATGAGCAAGTGGCGCATTTGTTAATTGGTTCGTAAGTTCTTGGATTTGTTCAACATCCTTATCTGTTAAGCCATTTGAGCGAAACCATGTAATTAACGCAGGAGTTCCTTGGTCATTAGAAAATTCCTCCTTTATTTTTTCATCTGCCAGCTGTGATAAAGCATTAGTTGGAATATTGCTAGCTAAGTCGTTTTTTTGTGAACTAGCTTGAGGGAAAAGTGTACTTAATATCCCAACAAGGAGAATCCAGGCAAGTAATATTATCCATTTCCCTTTTTTACTAGTGACAGCGGTAAAATAGCGATGAATATACCGTTTCATTTTGTTCACTCCTTAAAATACACATAACTTATCACTTGATAAGTTATGTGTAAAGAAAGAAACTTATCAAGTGATAAGGTGAGTATATATTTATTTTTATAAGAAAGGAAGTGTTTTTTGAAAAATCATTACTTATCTACTATTCCAAATATAAATAGATGAACGACTAATTTTGCTTTACGCCGGATTTCCTTTGTTTGTTCTTCATTAGAAAGTTCTTTCATATGAGAAGGACGCATGGCAGTTTGAATATATTGAAGAAAGGTGAATGCTATTTCTTCGCTATTACTTTCTATTTTTTGAAAAGAAATATTATTATCTTTTTCAGCCATATCAAACACATGTTTAATCGGTTTTAAAAATCCCTCTTGCCAGCGAATTCTTAGTTGGGTTTGTATATCATTTGGCATCTCATGTTGTAAGTCATGGAACATTTGCATGAGATCTTCTTGATAATGTTCTAAAAAGTAAAGAGCAATTTGGTAAAGACATTCTTGAAGAATCTGATATTCCTTCGTAATTTTTAATAAAGCATTTTCAGTCTGTTGAATAGACGTAATAATGACTTCTTTATAAATATCTTGTTTATTCTTAAAGTGATGGTATAAAGCAGGCTGTGTAATTCCACAACGCTCTGCAATCATCCTTGTGCTGACCTTACGAAATCCCAATTCCATAAACAACTGATAGGAGACACGGATTATAAATTGATAGGTATCATGATCCGTATTAGTTCTTTCCCATTTTTTATTCATATTGTAAACCCTTTCATTGTTGTTTTTATCACATTTTATATTATAGGAAAAGTAAGGAAATATTACAAATGTGTATAAAATGTGAATGAGTTTGTGAAATGTTGAACATTTTTTCAAGAATAGGCTTGAAGGTTTTAGCAAGTCATTATATGATAAGCATGTAAAGAATAACAACGAGAAATTCCAAAAGATATAATATGTTTGTAGGAAGCTAGTGGGCAAACAAACTACTAAATTAGTAGTTTTTCTTTAAAGAATTATTTGTGAATATATTCACAAATTAACTGCTTTTTTAAAGTGGTTTTTTCTTTAAAGTAACTTGTGAATATTTTCACAATATTATCATTCTCGATTTGGAGGGATTTAGTGATGTCAGTTGTTGAAAAAGAAGTAAAAGCGAAAAATGAGCAAGTTGATGTGCAAACCGTTATTAATGAGATGGCAGCAAAAGGGAAAAAGGCACTAGAAGAATTTATGTCTTTAGATCAAGAACAAGTAGATACAATTGTAAAGGCTATGGCCCTAGCTGGTTTAGATAAGCATATGTATTTAGCTAAATTAGCGGTTGAAGAAACGGGAAGAGGCATTTATGAGGACAAAATTACAAAGAATATATTCTCTACCGAATATATCTACCATAATATTAAATATGATCGTACAGTTGGGGTGATAAGCGAAGACCAACAAACAGGAATTGTGGAAATCGCTGACCCGGTAGGCGTAGTTGCTGGGGTAACACCTGTTACAAATCCAACATCTACAACCATGTTTAAAGCTATTATTGCGATAAAAACACGTAATCCAATTATATTTGCTTTCCATCCATCTGCACAGAAATGTAGCAGTGAGGCAGCTAGAATTCTAAGAGATGCAGCTGTTAAAGCGGGGGCACCAGAAAACTGTATTCAATGGGTAGAAAAACCTTCTATTGAAACAACTAAAGCGTTAATGAATCATAATGATATTGCATTAATTCTTGCAACTGGTGGACCAGGAATGGTTAAATCCGCATATAGTTGTGGCAAACCTGCACTTGGCGTTGGCGCTGGTAACGTACCTTGTTATATCGAAAAAACAGCGAAAGTTAAAAGAGCAGTGAACGATCTGATTCTTTCAAAAACATTTGATAATGGAATGATTTGTGCATCTGAACAAGCAGTAATCATTGACAAAGAAATCTACGATGAAGTAAAGAATCTATTGATTCGAAATAGCTGCTACTTCTTAAATAAAGAAGAGTTGGCAAAAGTAGAAAAACTAGTAATTAATGAAAACACATGTGCTGTAAATCCAGATATAGTTGGTAAATCTGCTCATTATATCGCTGGATTAGCAGGAGTAAAAGTACCAGAAGATACAAAAATTCTTCTTGCTGAATTAGAAGGTGTCGGACCTGATTATCCTCTATCTAGAGAAAAATTGAGCCCTGTGCTTGCATGCTATAAAGTGGAATCAACAGAAGATGGAATTAAACGTGCAGAAGAAATGTTAGAGTTTGGCGGATTAGGACATTCAGCAGTCATTCACTCTGAAGATCCGAAAGTAATAGAAAGATTTGCCCTAAGAATGAAAGCATGCCGTATTATCAACAATGCCCCATCTTCTCAAGGTGCAATCGGTGACATTTATAATGCATTCATGCCTTCTTTAACACTTGGCTGTGGATCTTATGGTAAAAACTCTGTATCTACTAACGTAACAGACATTCATTTATTAAATGTTAAAAAATTGGCAAAAAGGAATGTAAATATGCAATGGTTTAAAGTACCTTCAAAAATTTATTTTGAGAAAAATTCTGTACAGTATTTACAAAAAATGCAGGATATCTCTAGAGTATTTATCGTAACAGATCCATATATGGTTAAATTTGGATATGTGGATAAATTACTTTATAACTTAAGAAAACGTTCAAATCTAGTGCAAGTAGAAGTGTTCTCTGATGTTGAGCCAGATCCATCTATTGAAACAGTTGTTAGAGGAACAGAGATGATGGCTAAATTCCAACCAGACTGCATTATCGCACTTGGTGGTGGATCTCCAATGGATGCAGCAAAAGGTATGTGGTTATTCTATGAGCATCCAGATGAAGAGTTCTTCGGATTAAAGCAAAAATTCTTAGATATCCGTAAAAGGGTTTATAAATATCCATCATTAGGTGGTAAAGCTAAATTTGTTGCTATTCCAACTACTTCTGGTACAGGATCCGAAGTAACATCTTTTGCGGTAATTACAGATAAAGAACAAAACATTAAATATCCTTTAGCTGATTATGAATTAACACCAGATGTAGCTATCATCGATCCACAATTTGTTATGACAGTACCGCCTGCTGTAACGGCAGATACAGGAATGGACGTATTAACACATGCTGTGGAAGCATATGTATCTAATATGGCAAATGACTATACAGATGCATTAGCGGTGAAAGCAGTTCAATTAATCTTTGAATATTTACCAAGAGCATATAGAAATGGAAATGACGAAGAGGCACGCGAAAAAGTGCATAATGCATCTACAATAGCCGGTATGGCATTCGCAAATGCATTCTTAGGAATTAATCATAGCTTGGCACATAAATTAGGTGCCGAATTCCATATCGCACATGGACGTTCAAATGCCATCTTATTGCCACATGTTATTCGCTATAATGCAGAGAAACCGAAAAAATTCATGGCATTCCCTAAATACGAATACTTTAAAGCAGATGAGCGCTATGCAGAGCTTGCAAGAATTCTAGGATTGCCAGCTAATACTGTGGAACAAGGAGTAGACAGCTTTGTCAAAGCAGTAATCAGACTTGGAAAAGAATTAAATATCCCAATGAGTATTGCAGCACAAGGTGTAGATCCAAAAGAATTCGAAGCAAAAGTAGATTATTTAGCAGATCGTGCTTTTGAAGATCAATGTACAACAGCTAACCCTAAATTACCATTAGTAACGGAATTAGCAGACATTTACAGAAAAGCTTTTAAAGGGGTTTAAAATCAAGTCAAAGAGCAAACAATTTGAGGCTGGGACATAAGTATTCCAGCTTAAAATAAACCTGAATGATTATACGAAGATGCCAATGAAAGGTTCGTATAATCATTTGGGCTTTTTTATTCGTTTTAAAAAGGATGTTCCATGAAGTATGTTGCTATTATCCGCAGCCTGAATACACTTCGCTTTCCGTGGGGCTCGCGCTGAGACGCGGTCTGCTTCCGCCTGCAGGGTCTCAGACTGTCTTGCTAATCCCCGTGGCGTCTACGTGTATTCAGGCTGCTCCGTTCTTCCAACTAATTTATTTTTTCTTTGGAAAACAATATTTTTTAGGAAATAGCCTTTAAAAACGAAGTGGAATGGAGCGGAGGACGGTCAACTCCTGCGGGAAGTAGAGGAAAGGCTGAGACCCCGCAGCGTAGCGAGGAGGGCACTGAAAAACCGATGATTTTTAAATCCTAAAAATCATCGGTAAATCTGTTTTCTAGTTTTTTATGTCTTATTTCCACAT
>NZ_JBQHVO010000100.1:0-9599 GCF_052064465.1 Niallia sp. HCP3S3_B10
ATAAGACATAAAAAACTAGAAAACAGATTTACCGATGATTTTTAGGATTTAAAAATCATCGGTTTTTCAGTGCCCTCGCAGCGAGGAGGCTTAGCTTCCTCCCCGGCGCATCGAGCGTCCGTAGCGCAATGGAACGACTTAGTTTTTACACTTATCTAGATTTAAAAACATAGATAACCATCATGAGAAAGTAGCTTTATTTAAGCGATAAATTAAAGATTGTTCGTCTTTAAAGATTAGTTATTTAGTTTTGTCCCAGCTTCTTTTTGTTCATATTAATAATATAGTGAGACTTCTCAGTATTACCTTAGCGGGATTTTTCTTGCTTTGATGGGCTTAGATGTGACTTCTCTGTTACCCCGTTTTCCCTTTTCTCGCTTCGGCAGGCATAGACTTACCTTCTCTATCATCTCTACAGTCTTCTTTTTGCCAAAACTGCCTTTCAGACAATTTAACTCAATCTCCCTCTTATTCCTCCTCCAGCCATACGTCTTCCACATATTTTCTTTTTTGCTGTTTGCTTATTTTTCGATATTCTTTTGATTTAAAAAGAATATCAAAATCATAATCTTCCGGATAGAGCTCTGTTCCTTTTATATATAGCTTTAATCGTTTTTGGTTAACTGTTCTTTTTTCCTGGCAAACCTGTACTACATATCTTCCTTGTGCATCTGGCCCTTTGTAAACAATTCCCATCTCCTTGGTCTCTGTAAGAATTACATTATCTCCTTGTTCAAAAATCGGCTCCTGAGAAAGAGGGATATCAACCGTTTTCTTCCCCAATGTATTTCGAGCGTATTTATTAACAACGATTTGCTGTTTATAATCCGCATCGTCTAACCGTTGTTCCTGTTGAAAATTCCGATGTGTTTTATAGGTTATTTCATGAGCCTTTTCAATAAGTTTAGGGTGTAAACCTAGTTTGCTTGCAATTTCAAATGCTTGGCTTCTTCCGCTTTGCCCCAATAATAGCTTATACGTCGGTCGCAGCGTATTGATATCAAATTCCATCGTTCCATTTAAAAAGCCTTCTGTTTGATCTGCAAATTCTTTCATTTCACTATAATGAGTTGTGGCAAATAATGTTGCCCCTTTTTGATAAAGCTGTTCCAAAATAACAATCGCCAGTGCCATCCCTTCTCCAGGATCTGTACCTGATCCCAGCTCATCAAGTAATACAAGAGAGCGATCATTGGTCGTTCTTAAAATATCAATAATATTCACTAGTCTGGAACTAAACGTACTTAAATTTTGTTCAATGCTTTGTCCGTCGCCAATATCCACAAATATATGCTGAAAGACCGCTATTTTACTGCCTTCTTTTGCAGGAATAAGTAAACCTGACTGAGCCATCATTGTCAATAAACCAATCGTTTTCAATGTTACCGTTTTTCCCCCTGTATTCGGACCGGTTATTACTAATGCCCGATGCTCTTCTCCAAATGAGATGGTTAAAGGAACAGCCTTCTCACCAAGCATTGGATGGCGGGCTTCTTTTAAATGAATCGTATAGTCTTCTGTTAAAACAGGTGACTTTGCTTCAATGGATCTGCTATATTTTGCTTTCGCAAATAAAACATCATAATAATGCATTGTTTCGATAGCTAATTGAATTGCCTTTTCCTCGCCTAAAAGTCTTTCCGTTAATTCATATAAAATCCGCTCAACCTCATACTCTTCTGAAAGTTTCAATGTTTCGATTTCTGCTTGCATATCTGCTAATTCGAGTGGTTCGATAAAAAGTGTTGCTCCTGATGCTGAGGTATCCAATACACTACCTTGGATTTTCGTACGATATTCTCTTTTTACAGATAGAGTCAGATGACCACTACGTTCTGATACTATTTTATCTTGCAGATAGCCTGCATATTTTTTGGATTTCACAAGTTGATTTGCTTTTTCTTTTACTCTGTCTGTTAAGATAGACAGCTGTCTTCTTAAATATGCTAAGTCACTGGAGGCATAGTCATCGACATTCCCGTGTCTAATGCATCTCGCTATTTCTTCTGTAAGCTCTCGAACATCAGGGATGGATTGAACGTAAAGAGAGACATTCGGCGCGACATATTCTTTATCACGCATAAACTGCTTTAGCTTTGTACAATGCTCTAAAAAGGAAATGATAAACGGGAATTGATCTGCTCGAATATAGATTCCTTTCTTCGCCTGATTAAGATAAAGGGACATTTCGTCTAGTGTATGAATGGGCACACTGCTTGATATTTCTAATATTTTCATGGCCTCTTCTATTTCTTTTAACGATTGTTCCATTCTTCTTATATCCTGCATTGGGCGAATTTTCTGGATTGTTTCTTTTGCTAAATTAGTTTTCGCAAAAGTTTCTATTTCCTCTAAAATCCTATGAAATCCTAGTACTTCAAATGTCTGCTGATTCATTTTATAACCTCCTGTTTTCTTTAATTAAATGACTTTTTTCGTAAAGTTTGTTGGCGATCGACCACAGCCAAATAAAAAAAAGCCAGCATGAACAAACGCTCACACTAGCTTTTTTCAGGGGTAGACCTATCCGCTTTTATGCGGCATGAGGAAATCCTTCGCAATAAAGTAAAAAAGCTATGACAAATATGCCATAGCTTTTTTACTTTATTGCTTGCTATGAGGCTTATTCTTAACCTTCCTTGAAATTTGCATGCTAAATAAACCGGTATAAGTCCGATTTTTTAACAAAATTCAAGGCCGTATAAAATTAACGGTTAGTTAAGAACACTCACACTCATAAAACAATCTCCTTAAAAGGGCTTTTTATTTTTACTCCCTTTTAGTTTATCCATTTTTCTTTTCCATTGTCAACATTTTCAAAAAATTAATCTGCTAAATCCTTTTTCAATTGGTCTAAAGAATTATCCCATAGTTGCTGATCATGTTTTTTTAAGAAATCAGCAAGCACCTTTTTGGACTTATCATCCATATGATCGACCATAATATGTCTTTTCATACTTTTATCCATCTTGTTCACATGTTCTGGAAGTGACTTATACCCTCTGCGAATGGAACGGTCTACTGTCATTTCACACGCTGTCACCCCAGCATAATATGGTCCTTCTTGCTTGCGGTCAATCGTTACCCACACTAGCCAATAAGGCTTACCATTTGGAACTTCTTCTTTCGTTTTCAAAAATTTGATACCACGCTCTACTGCACTTCTTGCGTGCATTGCACCGATATCGACGATTGCTTCTCCTTCTTCCACATCAATAATAACAGGAGAGACATTTTCTAAACTAAGACTGCCAATTCCAAAGCCTTTATGCCCATCGGTCGGGTCATTTTTAATAATATTAAAACCTATTGTCTTTTTCTTTTTTCCTTCCACTTTTCATACTCCTCCTGCAAATTTATTAGCTGCTATGTTTTCGTTCTCCTTTTGAGGTCAATAAATTCTGGTGTATAAAAAACGTCTCTTTTTCATTCTGTGAAAAAGAGCGATTAAAATAATAATTGATTAAACAGATTGAGAAAAAAGATTCGTACAAACTCAATCCATGGGAATATCGTATAGCTCGATAATCCTGTAACAATTAATACAATAAATAAAATAGAACCATATACCTCATATTTTGACATTTGCGCTCTCACTCGAGAGGAAACCAAATCTTCAATAATTCGGTAACCATCAAGTGGTGGTAGAGGGATTAAATTAAATGCAAAGAGTAATAAATTCATATAAATAAAAATTTGAAAAAACGGATATAAATCAAAGTTGCTTCCTATAGGTACATTTAACTTTATTAAGATTGCAATAATGATAAAGCCCAGAAAAGCTAGTATTAAGTTACTAAAAGGCCCTGCTAATGATACCAATACTCCAGCTAGCTTAGGTCGTTTAAAGTAATGACGATTAACCGGTACTGGTTTCGCCCATCCAAATCCTGCGAGCAAAATAAAAATTGCACCAATTAGGTCAATATGAACGATGGGATTTAATGTCAGCCTTCCTTGCTTTTGAGCTGTTGGATCGCCAAATTTATAGGCTACAAATGCATGTGCAAATTCATGGATGGTAAAACCTATTACAATAGATATAACAATATAAGGCAAATCCGCCAAATTTTGCGAAAATAACAAATGATTAGCTCCCCTCTATACTGAGTTCAATGGAAAACGTCTCTTTTCTCTCTATGTTTCCTTTTAAAATTATACATGATTATAAATTGGAAAGGAAAATATTCTTTCTCCTATGAAAAAATCAAGTGAATTAGCCTATATTTTACCTACCATTTCGAGTAGAGACTTGCACTTTTCCAAAAAATATGAAAAACTACAATCAAAAACCAAGGAGGATTTTAACCATGCCCTATGTAACTGTAAAGATGCTAGAAGGTAGAACAGAGGATCAAAAAAGAAATCTAGTAGAGAAAGTAACAGAAGCAGTAGTGGAGACGACAGGTGCATCAAAAGAAAAAGTTGTTGTCTTTATTGAGGAAATGCCAACAAACCATTATGCAGTAGCTGGCAAGCGCCTAAGTGATCAATAATAACAATCACCTTAAAAAAGGCCGTCGAAAGCAATGAAATAATTTGCTTTCGACGGCCTTTTTATTTAATGAATCGTTTTTTCTTTTAAACTGTCAATATATGCGTAAGCTATCTCAATTTCTTCTTCTGTATATTTTTGCTTTGCTTTTAGTGTAAAAACTTTTTCCTTTACCTCTTCCTTCGATAAAGTATCGAAAAATAGAACGGTGGAAACAAGCTCAAGAAATCTTGAGTTTTGGCCATTCATATCTTCTAGACAAGGAGATAAGTTTGGCATCTCTACTTCATTAAGGGTAAGAAATTCTTTACCATTATCTGTGAGTGTATAGCGATATTGGAAATATCCGCCTTTTTTTTCTTTTACTTCATTTAAAAATCCCATATTACATAATTCTTCTACTCGCAAGGTTAGTTCTTCTGAATAAGGACCGAAAAAGTGAAATTGATATTTTTCATGAAAAGGAAAATCAAGCTTTTTCGCAATATATATCATTTTTTGTAGCTTTTTTCTTCCAATAATTTCGCCCGATGCAGCAATTGCTTTCATTACTTTGGCATGATCTTTTAACAAATTGGGTCATCTCCTACTCCATTTAATCCTAAAACACGCATCTATTGAATATCTAACAATTGACGGATTTGTTTTTTGACTTTCCCTTTGGAACTGTCATCCTTCAGAATATCTTTTGGAAAATATAGCTTATGATCTGTTCTTCTTTTCCCAGAAATACTATCGACTATTTCTGATTCTCTAGAAAGCTCTCTGATTTCTCCATTTTTCATCAAGAGATGGATCGGTAACCGCTCTTCTTCCTCACCTGGCCTGTAAAAGTCATAGGGAAGATCGGAAGAGGAATCCACAACCAAATAATACTCTGGATCTAATCCTGCTTTTTGAAATAAACCAGATAGTTCCTGAAGCTTCTTATATTCGTTCGCTGGATCAAACTCTACATATTTAAAAAGATTTCTATTCATAAATCTACGGCAAAGATCCTTTAAAATGACATCATCTTCCTCTTGCCACATTTGGAAATAATAGAGAATAATAGCTTCATCCAATTTCAAATAGTCTTCTAAAGATGTCTCTTCTTCAAAGAGTGAGTAAAAATGAATTGGGTGATATTTAAAGGGGTAGAACTGCTCGTGTAAGTATTTTGCTCTATGTAGAATTTTTGTAAGAATTACTTCCGCACTTCTTGTTACTGGGTGAAAATATACCTGCCAGTACATTTGATAGCGGCTCATAATATAATCTTCTACTGCGTGCATTCCACTTTTCTTAATAACAGCCTGATCTTCACGGGGACGCATCACACGCAAAATTCGCTCCATATCGAAATTCCCGTAGCTAACCCCTGTAAAATAGGCATCCCTTAGTAAATAATCCATGCGATCTGCGTCAATTTGACTGGAGATTAAACTGACTACTAGTTTTTCTTTCGAGGTCTTTGCAATTACTTCGGCAACCTTTTTTGGAAAATCCTTTTCCACTTTTGTTAAAACTTTATTTACTTCTGTCTTGCCAAGAATAATCCTACGCGTAAATTCTTCATGATCAAGATCAAACACTTTTTCAAATGAATGAGAAAAAGGTCCGTGTCCTAAATCATGCAAGAGGGCAGCACATAAAGAAAGCAATCTTTGGTTATTATTCCACTCTTCTCTGCCTTCAAAGACATCATCGATTATTCTTCTAACAATTTCATATACTCCTAGAGAGTGGTTAAATCTACTATGTTCCGCACCATGAAAGGTAAGATAAGTCGTGCCCAACTGTTTAATTCTTCGCAGGCGCTGAAACTCTTTTGTTCCTATTAAATCCCATATTACTCGATCGCGCACATGTATATAGCGATGGACTGGATCTTTAAATACTTTTTCTTCGTTTAGCTTATCCGTCGAATATGGCATCTTTCTTCACTCTCTTTCGTTCTATTGACTATTTTTTATTTATTCTAGTAATTTAGAGTACACTCCATATTCTAAAGATAGAAAAAGAGGGTTCCGTTTAAGCATTTTAAAAAGGGAAAAATAATCTTTTTCTCCATAAAATAACTATCTAGTGGAAACTCCTCTGGTTTTACAAGGCTATGTTCGTAAAGTTTGTTGCTATCGAAAGTTAAAATAATAGACAGGTTTCTATTATTTTTTTAACTTCGCATTGATTTTATCCATTAACTCTTCTTCTGTTAATGCAGCTAGTGGACGATTATTGACAAAAGCAAATGTTTTTTTGCGACCAGGTCCGCAATAGGATTGACAGCCTATATCTATTTTTGCCTCTGGATCTATTTGCTTTAAACGTGGTACTAACGTTTTTAAATTCACTGCCTGACAATCGTCGCAAACACGAAATTCGTTTGCCATTTGGACAACCCTTTCTATAAATGCTCAAAAAAAGTGATCGACAATCAAATCGACAACATTCTCACTCATTACTATATGGTATTTTACCCCTTCTGAACTTGCAATGCAAGATGCAAAAGATTGTAAAAAAGTGACGAATTATTAACAAAACTGCACGGTTACGCTTTGTATCTCTTGACTATTAGATCTTATTTTTTTATTCGAAAATTAAAACCACTTCCCCTCTCTATATTATTTAGGAAATATACGTTATAATTTTCTCTTGAAATATAGGGAGGTTTTGAAATGAATAAAAGTAGAATATTAGTAATGTGTAGCATTGTTCTTGCTATGCTGATTGCCTCTATTGATACGACCATAATGAACACAACCATGCCTATTATTGCAGAGGAGCTTGGCGGTACGGAATTATATGCCTGGTCTTTTGCTGCTTATATGATAGCAAGTACCATTCTTTCGCCAATTGCCGGAAGACTTTCTGATCTTTTTGGGAGAAAGAAGCTGTTTGCTTTTGGCATTATTGTCTTTTTAATTGGTTCTCTCTTATGCGGAATCGCAGCAACTATGCCTCAGCTAGTCATTTTTAGAGCGTTGCAAGGAATGGGTGCTGGATTCATGATGCCATTTCCTGCAATCATTGCTGGAGATCTTTTTTCTATTGAAAAAAGAGGAAAAATCCAGGCGTTGTTTACTGGCATGTGGGCATTATCTGCTGTATTGGCCCCTACACTCGGTTCTCTTTTTGTAGAATTTTTAAGTTGGAGATGGATTTTTTATATTAATTTACCAGTTTGTATTATTGCCCTACTTACGTTGATTCCATATAAAGAAGTCTATCAGCCTAAAAAGGCACAGGTAGATTATATTGGCGCAGCACTATTTGGAAGCGGAATAACTTGTGTATTACTAGTTACCGTGCTAGAAAGTTATCTTTTTATTTTTGCTATAGTTGGTATTCTTCTATTAATCACATTTTATTTTTTCGAAAAAAGACAAGCTTCACCAATTGTTCCACTATCCATTTTTAGGAGTAAAACCATCACCTGGATTTTTCTTAACGGATTTGTAGGAACATTAGCTTTGTTTGCAACATCAAGCTATATTCCTTTATTCCTGCAAAATCAGGCAGGGCTCTCTGTTTTATGGAGCGGTGTTTCTCTCCTTGGTATGTCGATTGGATGGATGGCTATGTCGGTTCCAGCTGGTAAATGGATATTAAAATATGGCTATCGCATTCTATTAATAATCGGAAATACGTTGCTTTTGCTTTCAGGAATTTTATTAGTATTATTAAATGAGTCAAATGGGTTCTGGTATGTTTTTATCTTAATGATTATTCAGGGACTAGCATTTGGCTTGCTAAGCACTGTTGGTGTTATCGGCTCTCAAGCATTAGTTGGAAACCATGAAAAAGGAATATCCACCTCTTTCTTTATGTTCTGCAGAAACATGGGAACCGCGATTGGTGTTACTATTATGGGCTCCTTATTAAATAGTGGCTCCACCTTTATGGAGGGTATTCACCATCTCTTCCTCTTTGGATTTATTGTAAGTATATTTGCCTTTATTTCTGCCTTCTTCATTCAAAATGAAGGAGCCTTAGTTGAGAAGCGAGCGTAAATATTTTATTCAAAACAGTTGGCTTGATGGCCGACTGTTTTTTTATCCTCTTTATTTGTATTTTTCCTAAACTATAAAAAAATCTACTATCCTTGTATTTCTTTTGTATAAACAAATACTTTTCTGGAAATGATGAAACTAGAAATATTTATTTATCGTGATTAAGTTGGGAGTTGGGTTAGAAATGAAAGTTAGACAAGACGCATGGTCTGAAGAAAATGATCTTTTATTAGCAGAAACGGTTTTAAGACATGTTAGAGAAGGAAGCACACAGCTAAACGCCTTTGAAGAAGTTGGGGATAAATTAAATAGAACGTCAGCAGCATGTGGATTCCGCTGGAACGCAGTCGTTCGCCATCAATATGAAAAGGCACTTCAGCTTGCCAAAAAGCAACGTAAGCAACGACAACGAATTTTAGGAAAAGATCAAGGTGGAAAGAAGAAACTATTATATTCACCACCAGTACCAACAGTGGATGATCTCGAAGCTCTTACTGCTTCCCCAAGCTTAGAAGTGGGCTCGATGGACGTGGATATGGATGCTATGGATACATTATTTACAACAGAAACATTAGATACAAATGTTACTAGTCAACAAGAAGAAGAGCTTGTAAACTATCAATCAGAAGAGGAAACAGAGGAAGAAGTACAGCAAATTCCAGTATACGAAACAAAAAAAGCGCCTGCCTATCCAGCAGGAAACCATAGCCAAGCTGGTACACTAAATTTTGACACTGTTCTTTCCTATTTACAAAATTTCCGCAATGCCCCTATACAGCTAGAAATCTTAAAAAGCGAGAATGAGCGTTTAAAAAGAGAAATGGACACAATTAGAAGCCGGAACAAAGAATTAGAAGAAAAACTACATCAAATCGAAAATAACTCAGAAACAATGCAAGAAGATTACGAAACACTCATGAAAATCATGAACAGAGCCCGAAAACTAGTAGTACTAGAAGAAGACGAGCGCCCAACCAAATTTAAAATGGACAGAAACGGAAACCTCGAAAAAGTCGCAGAGTAATTAAAAAGCGGAGGCGCCTTGCTTATCAGCGTACAAACTGGAGGGCTTCGACTGAGATAAAGGAAACACGACGAACGCTAGTGAGTCG
>NZ_JBQHVO010000101.1:0-9139 GCF_052064465.1 Niallia sp. HCP3S3_B10
AAAGAAAAAAACGAAATTTTGATGAAAGAAAATGTTTAGAAAGCGGATACAAAATTAAAAGTTTTATTTTATAAAAAGGGAGCTAAAAAAAACTCCCACAAAAACTTGACTCAATCGGCGATTTAGCTGTCAATTTTGTATGGGCATCGATGGGAATGTTTATTGTTTTTTTCTATACAGACGTAGTGGGTATTTCAGCTGCTGTTGTAGGTACGATAATGCTTGTTTCCCGTTTTTTAGATGGGATTTCAGATGTTGCAATGGGAATAGTAGTGGATCGAACCAAATCCAAACATGGTAAAGCACGACCATGGATTCTGTGGATGTGTGTACCATTTGCCGCTTTGACTGTTTTGTTATTTACGGTGCCGGATGTTAGTGATACAGGGAAAATTATTTATGCGTTTATCACATATAATATACTGACATTAGCCTTTACGGCAGTAGTTATTCCGTATGGAACACTAAATTCATTGATAACCCAAGATCAGCATCAGCGTTCTCTCTTAAATATTTTTAGAATGTTCCTTGCTCAAATAGGGGTTATTCTTGTTAGTAGTTTGACACTTCCATTGGTTGACCTCTTTGGTGGGACACAAACTGGATGGATTATGACATATATTGTGTATGGGATAGTCGCTATTTGTTTGTTTTTATATACCTTTAAAGCAACTAAAGAACGAGTACAAATCACACAAGAAAAAACAGAGGCAAAGATACCATTAAAAGTTAGTTTGAAAGCGTTATTAAAAAATAAATATTGGGCGATGATATTCGGTTTCTTTATTATTTACAGCATGGGAACTGCGCTATGACAAGGAAGTACCATTTATTACGCCCAATATTTACTTGATAATCAAACTTTAACAGGTATATTAACAATGGCCATTACTATTCCGGTTATTGTTGGCTTCTTCTTTATGCCACCTCTATTTAAGCGATTTGGGAAAAGAAATGTAGTATTAGCTGGTTCAGTTATTTCCATAATTGGTACATTGATTATCATGATTGATATTACCAATATCTATTTCGTAATAATTGGGCAAATCATAAGAGGATTAGGAAAATCGCCGTTTACAGGTGCTTTATGGGCGTTTTTGCCTGACACGATTGAATATGGGGAATATAAAACGGGGGTTAGAAATGAAGGCTTGGTCTATAGCGCCGGCAGTATGGGACAGAAAATAGGTGTTGGCTTCGGAGCAGCTTTAGTAGGATGGGTATTAGGATGGACGGGATATATTGGTGGAGCAGCAGTTCAGCCAGATGAAGCGTTACTTGGGATTAATGCTCTTTTCCTTTACCTGCCACTGGCAACCTATGTTTTACAATCCATCTTACTATTATTCTATAAATTAGATAAAATCTATCCACAAGTCGAAAGAGAGCTTTTAGCAAGAAGAAGTAAATAGTAATTTAAACTGTTTATATGTTAGTAAAGGAAAGGGAAATCCTAATTTAGAGATTTCCCTTTCCTTTATTTAAATATTAATTCCAAGTACTTTAAAAGTGAAGGGAGAAATACATATTGTTATTTGTTTTTTATTTTTTCATACAAATACTGAAATCCGTATAATACATACGATTTATAGTGTATGTAGATAAAAAATTGCAAATAATTTAAGCGATAGAGTCGAATAATTTTCATTTTTTTTAGAATAGGCATACCGATAAAAGTAAATATCCCATTGGCAATAGCATTCATAAGAGCATATTTTTTTAGATTCCCGTATGAATATTTTAGTATCCACAAAGACATAGGCATATAAGGGCCAATATCAAAGGGAAGCTCATCCCTTACAAAGGATCTACGTTTGTCGTAAAATTTCCACCATTTTTTCTTATGTCCATAGAGGTGATTAATAATTTCAAACAATACAATAAAAGCACCGGCAATGGAGTAGCGATTCATACTGCGCTTTCCTATAAACAATAAAGATAACCACGGCATCAAAATGATAAAGAAATTAAAAAGCTTATGCCTATTTGTTGCTATTACGAAATTCACCTCAACTAGAATTGTTTTGTATCCTTATTAAAATATCCAAACATCATCAAAAAATACTTAATATTGTTTTTCACTTGTCAAGAATTCATAACATGTAGAAAAGAAAGCGAATAGGTGATTACTAAATGGGGAGATATTCCGAAAAGATGTTAATTTCATAAATAGTAATAAAGAATAACATTTCAAGATTCTATATAAATAAATGAAATTTGGTTGAGTATTGTAGTTGGAATTTTAAAAAAATAAAAAAATAACATTTACAAGCAGTAAATAGAGGGATATTATAACCCATATAAAGTTATGGTTTGTATAAAAAAACAACCAAGAATTAAATACCTTCTAAATTAACATCTTGGATAAAACAGATAACAGAATATTTTAGGTAATCGTTACATTGGTCAGAACCTAGTATCTTTCCAGTTAATATGAAAAGGAATGTAACCAATAGTGAGGCTCATCAATAGAGTAATAGTTTTTAGACTATCTGTTTAAAACCATCAAATCAATAGCTAAATTTAAAACCGTATGGAGGAGCTTATCATGTCTGTAGCTAACCGTTTAACCAATATTCCTTTTTCAAGTATTAGAGAAATTTTTGATGAAGCAAATGCGATGCAAAAAAGTGGGATAAATATTACACATATGGAAATAGGAAGACCAGATTTTGATACCCCAATACATATTAAAGAAGCTGCAAATGCCGCATTGCAAGAGGGATTTGTTCATTATACAGCAAATAACGGTATTCAAGAATTGAGAGAAGCAATTGCAGTCAAGCTAAAAAGGGAAAATAAGATACATGTTGATCCTAATAAAGAAATAGTTGTTTCGGTTGGGTGTAAAGAAGCCATTGTCAGCATGATTCTTGCATTTATTAATCCTGGTGATGAAGTGTTGATTCCTGATCCTGCCTGGCTTGAATATCAATATATCGTCGAGCTTGCTGGAGGGGTATCCGTGTCGATTCCTTTACGGGAAGAGGAGGACTTTATACTTAATCCAGAGGATGTAAGAGCTAGGATAACAAGTAAAACGAAAATGATTCTTTTAAATTCTCCTCATAATCCAACAGGGGCAGTATTGCCAGAGGCTTATTTAAAAGAATTGGCTGACATTGCGATTAATCATAATCTATTAGTCTTATCCGATGAAATCTATGAAAAATTAATTTATGAAGATGCAGAACATATAAGCATTGCTACATTGCCAGGTATGTTTGAGCGGACAATTACGATAAACGGCTTTTCCAAGGCATATGCGATGGATGGCTGGAGATTAGGCTATGCAGCTGGTCCTGAAAAGCTGATGAAACCAATTATGAAAGTGCATCAATATAATACTTCTAGCGCTACTTCGTTTGCACAATATGGCGCGGTTGCTGCCTATTTGGGGACTCAGGAACCTGTTTTTAAAATGGTTCAAGAGTTTGATAAACGACGTCAATTATTAGTTAATAGATTACAGGAATTAGATTATGTTAGTTGTGTTGTTCCTAAAGGAGCCTTTTATGTTTTCCCTTCTTTCAAGGGGATTGGCATGACGTCAAAGGAATTGGCGACCTTTCTTTTAAGAGAAGCACAGATTGCTTGTGTTCCTGGATCTGCGTTTGGAAACTATGGAGAGGGTTATCTCCGCATGGCCTATTCAACGGAGTATAAGCAAATCGATGAGGCAATGGATCGACTAGGAGAAGCGCTGAAAAAATTAACAGTAAAAGGCTAGTTATGTAGATCATTAGATTTCGAAATGTGAAATTCAAATCATAATACAATCGCAATAACTACTAGGAGATACTAAATGTTTATCTGGAGGTCAAAAACTTGAAGCTTTTAATCATGTTAAGAGATGCTTTCTATGAAGCAAATCCTAAATTTATAGAAGATGCAAAGCAACTAGGTGAAGTGAAACTATTATATACCGATCATGGAATTGGGAAAGAGGAATTGAAAAAGGAAGTTAAAGATGTAGATATTATTATTGTTGCAGTAGTAAAAATTGATAGCGAAGTAATAGAAGCTGCCCCGAATTTAAAATACATTATAAAATATGGAGCTGGCTATGACAATATTGATGTCGATTATGCCTATGAAAAAGGAATTTTAGTAACAAATGCTCCTGGTGTAAATGCCCAATCAGTCGCTGATCTTGCGTTCGGTTTGATGTTATCAGCTGCAAGAAATATTCCTAAAAAAGATCAAGAGATAAAATCAGGACACTGGGAATTGTCAATGGGCAATGAAATTTATCAGAAGAAGCTAGGTATCATAGGCTTTGGGTCCATTGCGAAGGCAATCGCAAAACGTGCAATCGGGTTTGATATGGAAACAATAGTATACACGAATTATCCAGATCAAACGGTAGCTGACCCATTAAATATAACATTTGTAGATAAAGAAGAATTGTTTAAAACGGCTGACTATCTTATTATTGCCACTTCTTTAAACGATAAAAATAGGCATTTGATTAATAGTGAAACATTAAGTTTAATGAAAGCAACTGCTTACATCATCAATATATCTCGGGGTCCATTAGTGAACGAAATAGATTTAGTCAAGGCGCTTGAGGAGAAAAGAATTAAAGGTGCAGCATTAGACGTATTTGAGGTAGAGCCACCTATTAATGATTTACCGGGAAGAAAGGAGATTGTTGCGACCCCGCATATTGGAGGAGCCACCTTTGAATCTATAAAAAGAGTAGGTGACTTATCTATAGCTAATATAAAGAAATTTGTTCTTAAGGAAGAGCTTGAATTTGTTGTGGTTCCGAAAAGGGGGACAAGGGGTCTGACCCCTTGTCCCAGCCATAAAAAAATTTAATGAAAAAAATAAGTGCGTAAGTAGTGAAATATTTCAGGATTCGTAATACAATATGTAAAGCAACAAATGCTTCCTTCTTTGAAAGAAGCATTTTTTTGGTTCATATTCGAAAGGATATAGAAAATTTATTGTAGGAAGGCGATAGAAAATTGAACACAATATCCAATACTAAAAGGCTACAAATTGCTTTTCTGTTGGGATCATTATCCCTATTAGGTCCATTTACAATCGATACATATTTACCTGCGTTTCCAACGATTGTTGAGGAATTTCACACGAGTGCCTCTCTTGTGCAAGTTAGTTTAACGACTTGCTTATTAGGATTAGGTTTAGGCCAGTTAATTATTGGGCCAATGAGTGATGTACAGGGCCGTCGAAAACCATTGCTTATTTTTCTCGGTTTATATTTATTATCTTCATTAGTCTGTGCGGTAGCGCCAAATATCTATATGTTGATTGTTTCACGATTCATACAAGGATTTGCAGCGGCAGGTGGTCTTGTTATTTCAAGAGCTGTTGTTCGAGATCTTTATAGTGGAAGAGAACTAACAAAGTTTTTTGCTACATTGATGTTGATTGGAAACCTTGGACCAATTGTGGCGCCAATTATCGGCGGGGCTATTCTTTCCTTTGCAAATTGGAAAGTGGTTTTTCTTGTTTTAACATGTGTTGGCGCCATTTTGACTGTAGTCGTTTCCTTTAAACTAGAAGAAACGTTACCAATTGAAAAACGTGTACCAAGCAATATGAAACAAGTAGTCATGAATTTCGGTTCCTTATTAAAAGACCGTGAATTTGCCGGTTATGCATTTACACAAGGCTTTACCACAGCAGGAATCTTTGCCTATGTATCTGGTATTTCTTTTGTTTACCAAAATATTTATGGTGTTTCCCCTCAAGTCTTTAGTTTATTGTTTGGAATAAACGGGGTTGGCTTAATTATTGGAACACAAATTGTTGGTCGATTATCTAGATTTTCGGAGAAAACCTTCTTGAAAAGTGGTTTAGTTCTTTCTATGTCAGCTTCTATTTTGTTAGTAATTGCGATTTTATTACATGCACCATTACTAGCTGTTGCAATCCCGATTTTCCTATTCGTCACTTCTATCAGTATAATTGGTACATCATCCTTCTCTTTAGCAATGGAAACAAAGGGACATATGGCAGGAAGTGCATCTGCATTATTAGGCTTATTACCATTTTTACTAGGTTCATTAACTGCACCATTAGTAGGAATTGGCGGAGAATATACAGCGCTACCGATGGGAGTTATCATCTTCGCATCAAGCTTATTAGCTTTCTTATCCTACTTTGTATTAGTGCGAAAAGCTTCTTTAAAAGTGAATACACCAAAGCATGTTACGCATAATTAATGAAATATATCTTTTCTTTAAAACAGGTACTTTCGAATGAGAAAGTGCCTGTTTTTTTTTGGAGAAAGAAGAAATTTGTCTGATTCTTTTCGATAAATGACAAAATAGTTTGATAAAATGAACGAGAAAAGAAAATAGAGTTAACACTAGCTCCAAATGCATGGAAAGCTAATTTCTTTATTATTTCACAGGAAATATAAATCAGCTAATAATGAGGAGGTATGACGGATGTCAAAACCTAAAGTGCTGCAAATATTACCCATGTATCATGAAGCAGCTGAGAAAATCTTAAACAATAAGGCAGAGGTTATAAGAACAGATGATTATAGTATGGAAAATTTATGTGAATTAGTTAAAGCGGTGGATGCAGTAGTTTTAAGAGCGCCTGCACGAATAGAAAAAGAAGTAATTGAAGCTAATCCTCATTTAAAAGTGATTTCTGGAGCAGGAGTTGGGCTTGATAATATTGATGTTGCATATGCTACAAAGGTAGGGATTCCAGTATTGCATGCACCTTCCGTAAATAAAGTTTCCACTGCAGAGCATACCGTAATGTTTATCATGGCATTAAGTAAGTCCCTTCTAAACTTTCATAAAGAAATGGAAAAAGGAAACTTTGATTCGAGGAATCGAATAAGTACCCAAGAATTAAAGGGGAAGAAAGTAGGGCTAATAGGTTTCGGGAGCATTGCACAAGAGGTAGCAAAACGATTAGTATATGGGTTAGATATGAAGGTATCAGCTTGGGTAAGAGAGGTTAGTCCTACTAAACAGAAAAAAGCGAATGATCTAGAAGTGGAAATTACCGACGATATCAAAAAAGTATTTGCTGAGTCTGACTTTATATCTATACATATTCCATTAAATGAAGAAACGAAATATTCCATTGATAATGCGTTATTTTCCTTGATGAAACCAACAGCATATATCATTAACACAGCAAGAGGGGCTGTCATTAATCAAGAGGATTTATACACGATTTTATCAGCCAATAAAATCGCAGGAGCTGCCCTTGATGTCTATGAAGCGGAGCCAATATCAAAAGACAACAAATTATTAAGCTTATCCAATGTGCTACTCACCCCACATGTAGGTGGAACAACAAGGGAAAGTAATTATATTATGGCGACTACTGTTGCACAAAATGTTATTAATTTCTTAAATGGAGAGGAGCCAGAGTTTGTTGCTAATCCGGGTGTTTTTGGGAAGGTTGCACTGCAGGAGCTAGATCGAAAGAAAAACGAAGTAAGTGCAACAAGTATTAACACTGTACATAGTTGGAGTGAGTAGAATGAATTAATATATTTGGTGAATTACATAAATAGAAGTTACTTCGCTAAATAATTCTGTAGAATTACAGGAAGAATTGTTTCAAATAGAGATTAAAACAAAGTTAAAAAAACTGTAACCTGTGGAATTTTCTACTAAAAACATGAGAATTTATATCCTTTTTGAAATTAAAGATCAAAAGAGAGGATGGAACGTTTAAAAACTTATATAATGCGTAAGTAGCGAATTTATAATAAAGAAAACTCACCTTCATGGAGAGTTTTCTTTAATTATCATCATAAGGTTATATAAAATTTTACTCTATCGTCTTCTTCATCGCATTATACATATTTTCCACATGCTTATCCGAATCATCACGTGACATTCTCAAGCGATTGACAGAACTTCCATATCCAATTTCCATCTTTCCTTCTTCTAATCCTTGGAAAATTCCATCTGCGAAGGCATCCAATGGTTCGCCACTTGTATGTAAGCCAGCACCGCCTAAATCTGTATTCACAGCAGGAGGAGCAACTTCGATTACTTCTACTGAAGTATCAGAAAGCTGGTGTCTTAAACTCATGGTGAAGGAATGCATTGCCGCTTTTGTTGCTGAATAAATTGGAGCAATTGCCATCGGTGTAAAGGCTAAGCCTGATGTTACATTAATAATGGTCGCATTTTCTTTTTCTGAAAAATAGGGTGCAAACAGCATAGACAGATGGATAGAAGCTTCCATATTAATGGTGATTTCTTTGTTAAAATAAACCCAATCATTCTTCGCATCTGCTTTTAACACATTAAAACGTTGTTGAATTCCTGCGTTGTTCACTAACACATTCACGTCTGGATAGTTCGCTGTCACCCAATCGAATAATGCAATACGGTCAGCTTCCACTGCTAAATCGCTCACAAATGTAATAAGGTCAGGGAATTTTTCTTTCGCCTGTTGAAGTACCTCTTCTCGGCGACCACAAACAATCACTTGATTTCCTGCTTTCATAAATCGGTCTGCAAAAGCTAAACCGATCCCGGCGCTTCCACCTGTAATTAGAATTGTATTGCTTGAGAGTTTCATTTGGATTCCTCTTTTCGAATTATTTTATACTATATATAGCTACCAAATTTCTTCCTATATTCTTTCCTCTATCTTTTGCGTATACCGTGCTATTTTTACATCAATTCCTTTTAGGGATTCCTCCATTAACGATATTTCAGCGACTACATCTTGCCTGTGATTTTCCATCATTGCCAGTCGTAGCTGAATGGTGCTGTCTCCTTCTATAATCCAATCAATATATTGTTTAATCTTTTTTATAGGCATATGCGTATTCTTTAAACAGATAACTGTTCCGAGGAGTTCCATTTGATTTTCTGAAAATAACCGCCTTCCAGCTTCATCACGTTCTATTAATGGAAGCAGTCCTTGCTTTTCATAATATCTTATCGTTGATTCAGGAATATTAAATTTAGCTGATGCATCACTGATATGACAAAATTTCATTCGGAGACCTCCATTCATTGTCGACAGAATTAGTATACGACTTAAACTACGGTTTAAGTCAAGTAGTCTAATGAAGGGGATTGAGTCAAGTTTTTGTGGGAGTTTTTTTAGCTCCCTTTTTATAAAATAAAACTTTTAATTTTGTATCCGCTTTCTAAACATTTTCTTT